>NZ_JBIVHR010000070.1:0-3524 GCF_044749305.1 Pseudomonas sp. NPDC089534
GCATGACTAAATCACTCCCCCTCAGGCTGATCGCAGCCCTCGGCGAAAACCGTGTGATCGGCATCGACAACAGCATGCCCTGGCACCTGCCGGGGGATTTCAAATACTTCAAGGCCACGACGCTCGGCAAGCCGATCATCATGGGCCGCAAGACCTGGGATTCGTTGGGTCGTCCGTTGCCGGGCCGTCTGAACATCGTGGTCAGCCGTCAGGCCGGCCTGGTGCTGGAAGGCGCGGAAGTCTATCCGTCGCTGGAAGCCGCCGTGGCGCGGGCCGAAGCGTGGGCGAAAGAGCAGGGCGTCGACGAGTTGATGCTGATCGGCGGGGCGCAGTTGTATGCGCAGGGGCTGGCGCAGGCGGATCGTTTGTATCTGACTCGCGTGGCACTGAGCCCGGAAGGGGATGCGTGGTTTCCGGAGTTCGATCTGAACCAGTGGAAACTGGTGTCGAACGTGCCGAATCCGGCTGAAGGCGACAAGCCGGCCTACCACTTCGAAGTCTGGGAAAAGGCTTAAAACCGTGGCGAGGGAGCTTGCTCCCGCTGGGCTGCGCAGCAGCCCCAATCGCTTAGGGTCGCTTCGCAACCCGGCGGGAGCAAGCTCCCTCGCCACAAGGCTATTTATGCCTGAGCAAGCTCCGCATGCTCATCGGCCTCCAGCAGCGCCTTGTCGGTCTGCTGCATCGCTTGGCTGGTGATCGCCCCGGCGGTGATCGAACCGCTCACGTTCAGCGCCGTGCGGCCCATGTCGATCAGCGGCTCGACCGAAATCAGCAGCGCCACCAATGACACCGGCAAGCCCATGGCCGGCAGCACGATCAGCGCCGCGAACGTCGCGCCGCCGCCCACGCCCGCCACGCCGGCCGAACTCAGGGTCACGATCGCCACCAGCGTGGCGATCCACAGCGGATCCAGCGGATTGATGCCCACGGTCGGCGCCACCATCACCGCCAGCATGGCCGGATAGAGGCCGGCGCAGCCGTTCTGGCCGATGGTCGCGCCGAACGAGGCGGCGAAGCTGGCCACCGACTGCGGAATGCCCAGGCGGCTGGTCTGCGCCTCGATGCTCAGCGGGATGGTCGCCGCGCTGGAGCGGCTGGTGAAGGCGAAAGTCAGCACCGGCCAGATCTTGCGGAAGAAGCGCAGCGGGTTGATGCCGGCCGCCGACACCAGCACGCCGTGCACCACGAACATCAAGCCCAGGCCCAGGTACGACACGACCACGAAGCTGCCCAGCTTGATGATGTCCTGCAGGTTGGAGCCGGCGACCACCTTGGTCATCAGCGCCAGCACGCCGTACGGGGTCAGTTTCATCACCAGGCGCACCAGGCGCGTCACCCAGGCTTGCAGGGTGTCGATGGCGTTGATCACTTTCTGGCCTTTGTCGGCGTCATCCTTGAGCAGTTGCAGCGCGGCCATGCCCAGGAACGCGGCGAAGATCACCACGCTGATGATCGAGGTCGGCTTGGCCCGCGCAAGGTCGGCGAACGGGTTCTGCGGGATGAACGACAGCAGCAGCTGCGGCACGTTGAGGTCGGCGACCTTGCCGGCGTAGTCGGTCTGGATGGTTTGCAGGCGGGCCATTTCCTGGGTGCCGGCCACCAGGCCTTCGGCGGTGAGGCCGAACAGGTTGGTCAGGCCGATGCCGATCAGCGCGGCGATCGCGGTGGTGAACAGCAGCGTGCCGAGGGTCAGGAAACTGATCTTGCCCAGCGACGAGGCGTTGTGCAGACGGGCCACGGCGCTGAGGATCGAGGCGAACACCAGCGGGATCACGATCATTTGCAGCAGCTGCACGTAACCGTTGCCCACCAGGTCGAACCAGCCGATCGAGGCTTTGAGCACCGGGTCGCCGGCACCGTAGACGGTGTGCAGCGCCACGCCGAAGCCGACGCCGAGCACCAGCGCGAGCAGGACTTTTTTCGCCAGGCTCCACGAGGTATGGCGGGTTTGCGCCAGACCGAAGAGCAGGGCGAGGAACACCAGCAGATTGAGGATCAGCGGCAGATTCATGAGGACTCCCGAAAAGACGTTGCCAGCAGCCTTCCGGGGCCGCTGCGAACCGGAAAGCCTAACAGCTTGATTTGCAATGAATTAATACCGAAATCGCAGGGCGACCGTCGTTTTTGGAATAAGCGCGTGTCGCTGCGGGGATGGAACTGGCGCAAAAGGGACGCGCACGGTCGCTGACAGACGGGAACTGTCACACTGATTTGTTAGCGTCGATCTCTTTCGACCGGGGAGAAACGCTGATGAAATTCGCACCGACATTTCTGGCTGCCGCACTCTGCCTTGGCCTCGCTGGCCAGGCGCTCGCCACCGACTTGAAGCACTGGCCGGCGGATCAGGCCAAGGCCCTGGACGCGATGATCGCGGCCAACGCCAACAAGGGCAACTACGCGGTGTTCGACATGGACAACACCAGTTACCGCTACGACCTTGAAGAGTCGCTGCTGCCGTTCATGGAGAACAAGGGCCTGATCACCCGCGACAAGCTCGATCCCTCCCTGAAGCTGATGCCGTTCAAGGACACCGCCGACCACAAGGAAAGCCTGTTCAGCTACTACTACCGCCTCTGCGAAGTCGACGACATGGTCTGCTACCCGTGGGTGGCGCAAGTGTTCTCCGGCTTCACCCTCAAGGAACTCAAGGGCTACGTCGACGAAATGATGGCCTCGGGCAAGCCGGTGCCGGCCACCTATTACGAAGGCGACGTGGTCAAGAAACTCGACGTCAACCCGCCGAAACTCTTCACCGGCCAGCAAGAGCTGTACAACAAGCTGATGGAGAACGGCATCGAGGTCTACGTGATGACCGCCGCTTCGGAGGAACTGGTGCGCATGGTCGCGGCGGATCCGAAGTACGGCTACAACGTCAAGCCGCAGAACGTCATCGGCGTGTCGCTGCTGCTCAAGGATCCCAAGACCGGCGAGCTGACCACCGCCCGCAAGCAGATCACCGCCGGCAAGTATGACGAGAAGGCCAACCTCGGCCTGGAGCTGACCCCGTACCTGTGGACCCCGGCCACCTGGATGGCCGGCAAGCACGCGGCGATCCTGACCTACATCGACGAATGGAAGAAACCGGTGCTGGTGGGCGGCGACACCCCGAGCAGCGACGGCTACATGCTGTTCCACGATGTCGACGTGGCCAAGGGCGGCATCCACCTGTGGGTCAACCGCAAGGACAAGTACATGACCCAGCTCAACGGCATGATGGCCAAGCACGCCGCGGCCCAGGCCAAGGAAGGCTTGCCGGTGACGGCGGACAAGAACTGGGTGATCGTCAAGCCGGAAGAGATCCAGTAAGCCGCGGTCTGCGGCGGTTCCTGGGGGCGCTACGGTCTTGAGCCTGTGGCGCCTCGACGGGCGCCATCGCCAGCAGGCTGGCTCCCACAGGGATCCCGGCTGAATGCGGAATCTGCGGTCACCGCCATCCAATGTGGGAGCCAGCCTGCTGGCGATAGCGTCAGCCCAGGCAAAAAAATGCCCCGCACATGGCGGGGCATTTTCATTGGGGCGCCCGG
>NZ_JBIVHR010000070.1:3620-25925 GCF_044749305.1 Pseudomonas sp. NPDC089534
CCGGCGCTTACAGCCCGTCGAGCATCGCCTTGTTGCGCACCGCGCCCTTGTCGGCGCTTACAGCCCGTCGAGCATCGCCTTGTTGCGCACCGCGCCCTTGTCGGCGCTGGTGGCCAGCAGGGCGTAGGCCTTCAGGGCAGTGGTCACCTTGCGCGGACGCTGCTCGACCGGTTTCCAGCCTTTCTTGTCCTGCTCGACCCGGCGCGCGGCCAGCTCTTCATCGCTGATCAACAGGTTGATCGAACGGTTCGGGATGTCGATCAGCACTTTGTCGCCGTCCTGCACCAGGCCGATCGCGCCGCCCGCCGCCGCTTCCGGCGAAGCGTGGCCGATGGACAGGCCCGAGGTGCCGCCGGAGAAGCGGCCGTCGGTGAGCAGGGCGCAGGCTTTGCCCAGGCCCTTGGACTTCAGGTAGGAGGTCGGGTAGAGCATTTCCTGCATGCCCGGGCCGCCTTTCGGGCCTTCGTAGCGGATGATGACGATGTCGCCTTCCTTCACTTCGTCGGCGAGGATGCCGCGCACGGCGCTGTCCTGGCTTTCGAAGATCTTCGCGTTGCCTTCGAAGACCAGGATCGACTCGTCGACGCCGGCGGTCTTCACCACGCAGCCGTCCAGGGCGATGTTGCCGTACAGCACGGCCAGGCCGCCCTCTTTCGAGTAGGCGTGCTCGACGCTGCGGATGCAGCCGTTCTCACGGTCGTCGTCCAGGGACGGCCAGCGGGTGGACTGGCTGAACGCCGTCTGGGTCGGAATGCCGGCAGGGCCTGCCTTGAAGAAGTGGTGCACGGCCTCGTCGTTCGTCTGGGTGATGTCCCACTTGGCGATGGCCTCTTCCATGCTGCGGCTGTGCACGGTCGGCAGGTCGGTGTGCAGCAGGCCGCCGCGGGCCAGCGAACCGAGGATGCTGAAGATGCCGCCGGCGCGGTGCACGTCTTCCATGTGGTACTTCTGGATGTTCGGCGCGACCTTGCACAGCTGCGGCACCTTGCGCGACAGGCGATCGATGTCGCGCAGGTCGAAGGCGATCTCGGCTTCCTGGGCGGCGGCCAGCAGGTGCAGGATGGTGTTGGTCGAACCGCCCATGGCGATGTCGAGCATCATCGCGTTCTCGAACGCCTTGAAGTTGGCGATGTTGCGCGGCAGCACCGACTCGTCGTTCTCGCCGTAGTAGCGCTTGCACAGCTCGACGATGGTGCGGCCGGCCTCGAGGAACAGCTGTTCGCGGTCGCTGTGGGTGGCCAGGGTCGAACCGTTGCCCGGCAACGCCAGGCCCAGGGCCTCGGTCAGGCAGTTCATCGAGTTGGCGGTGAACATGCCGGAGCACGAACCGCAGGTCGGGCAGGCGCTGCGCTCGTACTCGGCGACCTTCTCGTCAGAGGCGCTGGAGTCGGCGGCGATCACCATGGCGTCGACGAGGTCGAGGCCGTGGCTGGCCAGTTTGGTCTTGCCGGCCTCCATCGGGCCGCCGGAGACGAAGATCACCGGGATGTTCAGGCGCAGGGCGGCCATCAGCATGCCGGGGGTGATCTTGTCGCAGTTGGAGATGCAGACGATGGCGTCGGCGCAGTGGGCGTTGACCATGTACTCGACGGAGTCGGCGATGATCTCGCGGCTCGGCAGCGAATAGAGCATGCCGTCGTGGCCCATGGCGATGCCGTCGTCCACGGCGATGGTGTTGAACTCCTTGGCGACGCCGCCGGCCCGTTCGATTTCGCGGGCGACCAGCTGGCCGAGGTCCTTGAGGTGCACGTGGCCGGGCACGAATTGGGTGAAGGAGTTGGCGACGGCGATGATCGGCTTCTTGAAGTCGTCATCCTTCATCCCGGTGGCGCGCCACAGCGCGCGGGCGCCGGCCATGTTGCGGCCGTGGGTGGAAGTCTTTGAACGGTAATCAGGCATTGGAGCACTCCGGGCGGCTAATCAGGTACTAAAGGGAGTGAGCTTCTGTTGACGTCCGGAACACCCGAAAATGGCCGTGTGTCCTGATGTTGCCGATGACTTTGCGGGATCGCCGCTTGCCTCAGCCTGAGCTCATAAACCCGCCGGGGATGAATGGCGATGAATCCCGCGATTCTACACCGCTGGCGCCTGGAGGGAATGGCGCAAAACGCTGTTCCGGCCCTGACGGCGCCTGCGGGATGACGGCCGGCGGTTTCAGTCGCTGCCCGGTTGCGCGAAGGCGCCGCGACGGGCGTCTGTGGCGTGCCGACTGATCCGGGCGTTCAACGCCAGCGCCACGCCGCCCAGGAACATGAAGCTGTAGCCCAGCGTGGATTGCAGGTCGGCCGGGCTCAGGCTGATCAGGGCGCTGATCAGTCCGCCGCAGATGAAGACCAGCGCGCTGCCCGCCGATGCCGATGTGCCCGCGTGTTCGGGGTACAGGTCCATGGCCCGCGAAGTGGCCGCCGGGCGGACGATGGTGGTGCCGGCGGTGCAGATCAGCATCGGGACCAATACGGTCGTCGGGGTCAGCGCAAAGACCGAGGACAGGCCGAGCATGGCAAGGCCCGCCAGCAGGATCAGGCCGAGTCCGCTGACGATCTGCCGGGCGGGCGTTATCCGCCGGCTCAGCACGGTGGCGACGATGCCGCCGACCAGGTAGGCGGCGCCATAGGCCAGCAGGATCAGCGAGAAGTCGTAGGCGGAGAGCTGCAGGCGGTCCATGAAGATCAGCGGCGAGATCACGATGAACGAGAAGTGGCAGGCGAAGGCGAAAGCCGATATCAGCCAGTAGCCGATGAAGTCGAAGTCGACCAGCACACGACGGTACGCCATCAGAAAGTGCGCCGGTTTGCCGGTGGCGGCGGGGCGGCCCCTTTGCAGGAACAGCCAGGCCTTGACCATCACCGCCGAGGCCAGCGCGGCAAACGCCCAGAAGCTGGCGCGCCAGCCGAAGGTGGCCTGCAGCAGGGTGCCGGCCAGCGGTGACACCGAGATGAAGATGCCGCTGGCGGTGACCATGAGGATCCGCAGCCGGTCACGCTCCTCGCCGTCGAACAGATCCTGGACCAGCGCCTGGGACAGGACAAAGCAGCCGCAGCCCACCGCCTGCACCACCCGGAATGCCAGGAACCAGGAGTAGTCCCGGGACAGCAGGCAGCCGACGGCTCCGAGGATCGAGACCGCCATGCCGGCCAGCAGCAGCCCCTTGCGGCCGATCACGTCGGACAAGGGGCCGATCAGCAGTTGGGCAAATGCGATGCCCACGGCGAACACGCTGATCGAGAGTGCGATGTCCGTCGGTGTGCGCCGGAAGTGCTCGGCCAGTGCCGGAAACGACGGCAGCAGGACATCCAGCGGAAACACGCCGAGCAGCACCATCGCCAGCAACAGGCTCACGGCTCCGAGACGTTGGCGGGCGGTCGCCGCCAGAGTTCCTTCATTCATCGATCAGTCCTGCCTTGGCGAAGAGCTTGCGGTTGTGGAGCAATGCGAAGAATCCGGCCTTCGTCAGCGCATCGAGGGTGGCGACGGCCCCTGACCGGGCACGGGCCCGGTTGGCCTGCGCGGTGGCTGTCCCGGCGACGATCTCCGTTGCCGCACCGTCATCGATCCCGGCCTCGCGCAGGTTCTGGAGCAGCCACGCTTCATCGACCTCGAAGAAGATTCCGATGGCCTCCACCAACGTTCTGGCCGTGAACGTCCTTCTTCGGCTGTTCAGGGTCAGCCAGAGGTAATGGAACACCTCGGCGAAATAGCGGCTGTGGCGGGCCTCGTCGGCCAGGTGATCGCGCAGCATGTCGTTGACGCAGGACACCAGGCGGTCGCGACAGACGTCGAGCAGTTCGCGGGCGATGATGGTTTCTGAAACGAAGCCGAGCAGGAACCACGCCAGCGGCCGGCTGTGTGGCGGTGTGCGCTCGATCAGGGCGTTGAGGCGGGTGATTCGTCGGGGCATGACCGGGCGCTGGGTGAAGCCATGGTGCGTGGCGATCTGTTCCGCCAGGCGGTTGGAGAACAGTGCGTGATACCCCTCGTCCGTGTAGAGCTGGAGCGCGGCGGTTTTCATGCGGGGCGGCACGTGGGCGAGGATCTCGCCATGGACAATGGTCTCCACCGCCCGGTTGACGATGCGGTGTTCGAGCAGGGTGGTGTAGTCGAGAAAGTGCACCAGGTGATGGGCGGTCAGTCGGTGGATGGCTTCGCGCCCCGCCGCTTCGATGGCCGGGTGGGACAGGTAGGGCAGGAACCCTGGGGGAAACCAGTGGCGGGACTCCAGCTGCCGGGCGAGGTCCGTCGGCAGCTGATAGTCGTGGCGGCTGACCCGCACGGACGCGCGGGTGTCCCATTCGCCCAGCGTGAAGCGCAGGGCCCAGGAGACCGGAGCCTCGACCGGGACTTCGGGCATCGGGTTCATGGCCTCACCGCCTGTCGTTCCAGCAGATCCCTCAACTCCTGGCACATCGCCTGGCCGTCGCTGACGCCGCAGCCGACGAAGAACAGCGGCTGTTCAGGGCTGTCCTCAAGGTTGAGCAAGGCTTCGACCGGGCCATCGGCGAACGCACCGGTCAGCCAGGTGTTGAGGCCCAAGGCCGTGGCCACCAGCTGAAAGGTCTGGGAGAGATGACCGGCCTCGACGAACGCCATCCGGTAGGCCCGTGAGTGCGGGTATTTCCACCAGAGCTTGTCGAACCGGGAGGTGATGAAGAGGCCCAGCGGCAGGTTGTTGATGAAGTGCTGGCCGCACAGCAGATTGCCCAGCGCGAAATCGGGCAACGGGTTCGTGAGGCTCAGGCTGTGTTCCGCCGGGTGATAGGCATAGACGCCGGGGCTGAGGCCGGAGACGTTCTGCGCAAACAGAAAACCCTCGCAGGCGTTGAGTCCGCCGCCTGACGGACTGCTGCGCCGCGCCGTCAGGCCCGGGGCGCTGCTGTCATCGGGGATGCGCTCGTGCAGGTGGCCGAGTGTCAGGTACAGCAGCGTGCTCAGGTCGGGGAGTGAGACGGGTGTCCGTGTGAAGGAGCGGCAGGTCTTCCGGTCGAGCAGTGTCTTGCGCAGGTCGGCGCCGGTCGGCCCGGAAGGTTCGGGCAGGGCGATGCGCTCGTCGGGGGCCGGATGCGTTCGGCTGGCGGCGGGTGCCGGCGTGGCCAATACATCGGTGCAATGTTCCAGGTATTGCCTGGACCATTCGTGAATGTTCTGTGGGGGCTGTTCAAAAGGAATGTTCTGGGTGCCCACATGATAGATCTTCGACAGTTCATCCCATCCCCAATCAGGGATGTCGGTTTTTGAAACGGTTAGTATTCCCGCTTCCAGAAGTTGTGTGTCTATTATGTTGTTGTTGTCGAAGCTGTTCGGGTCGTTGATAAGTTGCGCAAGGCGTGTCGAATAGTTGATGTCCAGTTCGTGCTGGGTATGTTCTTTGTAGTTCCAGACTATCTGGGCGGGTGGCTGCGGCAATATGAAGACATATGGATTGATGTGCATGAGGCAACTCGCTCTGTGCGATAAACCGTTAAAGACGCCAGAGTGCCGGCACGCTCCGGCGTCTTCATTTACTTAGCGGGCTTTCGGTGCGACCAGAAAAGCCAGGTTTGCGATTTTGTTGGTTTCCAGAGTAATTGCTTTCATTGTATGAACTCCTTGTTCATTGAAGTTTGAAGTCACCTCGTGGTGACAACTCAATAATAGTTTGTAATGGATTATTGGCAAGCGGATATTCAGTAGGAATATTCGAGTGTTTTTGTCAGAGCGATACTCGAAGGTTTTTAACTTGTAAGTTGATTCTTGCTAAGTATTGTTTTGGCTGAAATGTCCTGCGTACTTGTAGGAATGTGAATGTAGGAAGTTCAAGGCGCGCGACGTTCGAACAGGCAGAAAGCAAAACGGGGAGCCCATGGGCTCCCCGTTTCCGTGACCGGCCGCGTATCAGCTGTTGGGCAGCAGGCGGCAGGTGATGCTCTTGATGTAGCGGGTTTCCGGGATGGCCGGGTGCACCGGATGGTCCGGGCCCTGGGCGCCGCGTTCCAGCAGCTGGATGTTGCGGTCCAGGTGGCGGGCGCTGGTCAGCAGGATGTTCTGCAGGTCGTCCTCCGGCAGGTGCATCGAGCACGACGCGCTGACGAGGATGCCGTCCTTGGTCAGCAGGCGCATGGCCTGCTCGTTCAGGCGGCGGTAGGCGCCTTCGCCGTTCTTCAGGTCTTTCTTGCGTTTGATGAACGCCGGCGGGTCGGCGACGATGACGTCGAAACGCTCTTCGCTGGCCTTGAGTTCCTTCAGGGCCTCGAAGACGTCGCCTTCGAGGCAGGTCATCTTGTCGGCGAAGCCGTTGAGCGCGGCGTTGCGCTCCACGCCGTCGAGGGCGAAGCCCGAGGCATCGACGCAGAACACTTCACTGGCGCCGAACGCGCCGGCCTGCACGCCCCAGCCACCGATGTAGCTGTAGAGGTCCAGCACGCGCTTGCCCTTGACGTACGGCGCCAGGCGCGCGCGGTTCATGCGGTGGTCGTAGAACCAGCCGGTCTTCTGGCCGCCGATGACGGGCGCCTCGAACTTCACGCCGTTCTCTTCCAGCGGCACCCACTCCGGCACCACGCCGAACACGGTTTCGACATAGCGTTCCAGGCCTTCGGCATCGCGGGCGGCCGAGTCGTTCTTGAACAGGATGCCGCTCGGCTTGAGCACCTGGGTCAGCGCGGCGATCACGTCGGCCTTGTGGGCTTCCATGGTGGCCGAGGCGAGCTGCACCACGAGGATGTCGCCGAAACGGTCGACTACCAGGCCCGGCAACAGGTCGGAATCGCCGTAGACCAGGCGGTAGAACGGCTTGTCGAACAGGCGCTCGCGCAGGGACAGGGCCACGTTCAGGCGGTGCACCAGCAGCGACTTGTCCAGGGCGAGCTTGGCGTCGCGGGACAGCAGGCGGGCGCAGATCAGGTTGTTCGGGCTCATCGCCACGATGCCCAGCGCCTTGCCGCCGGCGGCTTCGAGCAGGGCCTGGTCGCCGGCCTTGAAGCCGTGCAGCGGGGTGGCGGCCACGTCGATTTCGTTGCTGTAGACCCACAGGTGGCCGGCGCGCAGGCGACGGTCGGCGTTGGCTTTGAGGCGCAAGCTAGGCAGGGACATGACGTCGCTCCGGAAAAAAAGAGCGGGAGTATACCGTGTTGCGCGCGACGCGGGCCGCAGGAGCGATGAATCACCCGCCGGCGGCGGGCCAGCCGCGCATTTTGCGCACGCCGCCGGGCGCAATCGCCGGGGTGGCCTTCAATGAAAGATTTGGCCGATCTGCCCTGCGATGTGTCGTTCGTCGGTTTTTAGGGGTTAGAATCGCCGCCTGTCCCAGAGTGTGTACTTATGTCCCAAGAGCTGACCACCGAACAGATTCAACAGTCCCTGCAGGGCATCAGCGTGCCCGCGCAGCCGCAGATCATGGTGGATCTGCAAATGGAGCAGTACATGCCCGACCCGGACCTGGAGACGATCGCCAAGCTGATCTCCCAGGATCCCGGCATGTCCGGCTCGCTGCTGAAGATCGTCAATTCGCCGTACTACGGCCTGAGCAACAAGATCACCTCGATCAAGCGCGCGGTGAACCTGCTGGGCAGCCGCTCGATCATCAACCTGATCAACGCGCAGTCGATCAAGGGCGAGATGAACGACGACACCATCGTCACCCTCAACCGTTTCTGGGACACCGCCCAGGACGTGGCGATGACCTGCCTGACCCTGGCCAAGCGCGTCGGCACCGAAGCGTGCGACGAGGCCTACGCGCTGGGCCTGTTCCACGACTGCGGCGTGCCGCTGATGCTGCAGCGCTTCCCCGACTACATGACGACGCTCGAAGAGGCCTACGCCAGCGCCGGCGCCGAATGCCGGGTGGTGGACACCGAGAACCGCGTCTACAACACCAACCATTCGGTGGTCGGCTACTACACCGCCAAGTCCTGGCGCCTGCCGGAGCACGTCAGCAACGCCATCGCCAACCACCACAATGCGCTGGCGATCTTCAGCGACGAGTCCTCGCGCAACAACCAGATGAAAAACCTGCTGGCGATCCTCAAGATGGCCGAGCACATCTGCGCCTCGTACCGGGTGCTGGGCAACCAGTCCGAAGACCATGAGTGGAACTGCGTAGGTCCTCTGGTGCTGGACTACGTCGGCCTGTCGGAGTACGACTTCGAGACCCTCAAGCAGACGATCCGCGAACTCGGCGCCCACTGATTCGAGAACACCATGCCTGAACTGCCGGAAGTCGAAACCACCCGCCGGGGCATCGCCCCGCACCTGGAGGGCCAGCGGGTCAGCCGGGTGATCGTGCGCGAGCGGCGCCTGCGCTGGCCGATCCCCGAAGACCTCGATGTGCGGCTGTCCGGCCAGCGCATCGTGCAGGTCGACCGGCGGGCCAAGTACCTGCTGATCAACGCCGAAGTCGGCACGCTGATCAGCCACCTGGGCATGTCGGGCAACCTGCGGCTGGTGGAGGCCGGGTTGCCGGCGGGCCGGCATGAGCACGTCGACATCGAGCTTGAGTCGGGCCTGGCCCTGCGCTACACCGATCCGCGCCGGTTCGGCGCGATGCTCTGGAGCACCGATCCGCTGCACCACGAGCTGCTGATCCGCCTGGGGCCTGAGCCTTTGACCGACCTGTTCGACGGCGAGCGGCTGTTCCAGCTGTCGCGGGGGCGGTCGATGGCGGTCAAGCCGTTCATCATGGACAACGCGGTGGTGGTGGGCGTGGGCAACATTTACGCGACCGAAGCGCTGTTCGCCGCCGGCATCGATCCGCGCCGCGAGGCCGGCGGCATCTCCCGGGCCCGCTACCTGAGGCTGGCGGTCGAGATCAAACGCATCCTCGCCGCCGCCATCGAGCGCGGCGGCACCACGCTGCGCGACTTCATCGGCGGCGACGGCCAGCCAGGGTATTTCCAGCAGGAGCTGTTCGTCTACGGCCGCGGCGGTGAGCACTGCAAGGTGTGCGGCACCGGGCTGCGGGAAATCAAGCTTGGCCAGCGCGCCAGCGTCTGGTGCCCGCGCTGTCAGACCTGAGGCAAGACGGCTGAAAGGATCCTACGGTCTATAGTGAGGTGTCTCACTGTTCAGCCCGAAGGATCGTGCCATGAAATCCCTTCCCGTCCTGTTCATCGCACTGTCGCTGTGTTCCAGTCTGCCGGCCCAGGCAACGGAAGGCGGCAGCGGCGATCCGCGCTACGCCATCCAGAACCCGCCGGCCTACGCCATGATCGGCGATTTGCTGATCGCCCGCCCGTTGCTGACGGTGGCGACCGTGATCGGGGCAGGGGTGTTTGTCGTGTCGTTGCCGTTCACCGCGTTGGGCGGCGGGATCGGCGATGCCGGGGAGGCGCTGGTGGTGGCGCCGGCGAAAGCGGCGTTTGCGCGCTGCCTCGGGTGCACGGGGGAGGGGTTCGAACAGCGCGAGTAACTGTGGCGAGGGAGCTTGCTCCCGCTGGACTGCGATGCAGGCCATTCCTTTATGGGGCGCTGCGCACCCCGGCGGGAGCGGGCTCCCTCGCCACAGGATGCTTGCCCGCGCTTCAGGGGAGTCAGGCCTTGCCGGTGATCCGGCGGTACTTGGCCATCAGCTGCTCTTCGGTTTCCGGATGGGCTTCGTCCAGCGGGATGCAGTCCACCGGGCAGACCTGCTGGCACTGCGGCTCGTCGTAGTGGCCCACGCACTGGGTGCACAGGTTCGGGTCGATCACGTAGATCTCTTCGCCTTGGGAAATGGCCTCGTTCGGGCACTCGGGCTCGCAGACGTCGCAGTTGATGCAATCGTCGGTGATGATCAGGGACATGCTAACTCCAGCCGGGGCGGCAGGCCCGGGCGCTATCTATCAGTGCGCGCAATTGTGCCGCATTGGCGCCCGCAGTGCACGCGGGCGCCGTTTGAACGGTCTCACTTCTTGAAGCGCAGGGTCAGGGCGTCGGCCACGGCCGGGTGGACGAACTTGCTGATGTCGCCGCCCAGGGCCGCGATCTCGCGCACCAGGGTCGAGGAGATGAACGAATAGCGCTCGGACGGGGTGAGGAACAGGCTTTCCACGTCAGGGGCCAATTGGCGGTTCATGTTGGCCAGCTGGAATTCGTACTCGAAGTCCGAGACCGCCCGCAGGCCGCGCAGGAATACGTTGGCGTTCTGCTCTTTGGCGAAGTGCGCCAGCAGCGTCGAGAAACCGACCACTTCCACGTTCGGCAGGTGCTTGGTGACCTCGCGGGCCAGCTCGACCCGTTGCTCCAGCGGAAACAGCGGGTTTTTCTTCGGGCTGGCGGCCACGGCGATGACCACATGGTCGAACAGGCGCGAGGCGCGTTCGACCAGGTCGCCATGGCCCTTGGTGATAGGGTCGAAGGTTCCTGGGTACAACACTCGGTTCATCGCGTCGTCCTGGCGGGAATCCGTTGGGGAGTCGGATGGTATCGCAGCCGTCCCGGTCGGCCAAGTCGCCTGTTGGGTAAGAAAGCACTATAGACGAAGGCGGGACGGCGCTTTTTCACGGGTTCTTCAGCCGTTCGGCCAGGGCCGTCGCCAGTTGCGCGGTCAGGCCGTACACCGACAGCTGCGGGTTGGCGCCGATGCTGGTGGGGAACAGCGAACCGTCGTGGATCGACAGGTTGCGCAGTTGGTGATGCCGGCCGAGGCTGTCGGTGACGGCAACCTTCGGGTCTTCGCCCATCGCGCAGCCGCCCATGACATGGGCGCTGCCCAGGCGCGTGCGGTACAGCGCAAGGTCCAGGCCGTCGATCATTGTGCGGGCCTCGGCCAGGCTGTTCACGTAGCGCGCATCGGCGTGCATCGGCATCACGGCCTTGGCGCCGCCGGCGAACTGGATCTCGGCCATGCTGCGGAACGCCCGGCGCAGGCCTTCCCAGGTGTGGGGCGAGACCGGGTAGTCGAGCACCGGCGAGCCGTCGCCGCGCAGTTCGACCGTGCCGCCGGGGCTGTCCGGATGGAAGCCGTCGCGCAGCAGGGCCAGCATCGCGTGGGTCTTCGGCAGGTCGGCCATGTGCTGTGCGTTGTCCTGGCCGAAGCCGCCGAGCAGCGTCGCGGCCAGTGCCGGGTGCAGCGGCGGCACTTCGAGTTTGTAGCCCATCGGCCCGGTGGTGCCGTCCTTCCACTGGAAATGGTCGGAGTAGATCGACTGCGGCGCGCCGTAGAACGGGTTGATCACCTCGTCGAAACGCCCGGCGGACATGTTCACCAAGTGCAAAAACGTGCGCTGGCCCAGGCGCCGGTGCGGATCGGGCGCCTGCGAGCGCATCAGCAGCGCCGGGCTGTTGATGCCGCCGCCGGCCAGCACGTAGTGCCGCGCCTTGACCGTGACCGTGCGCCCGGTCGGTTCCACGCAGCGTTCGTCCATCGCCACGCATTGCAGGCCGGTGACCTTGTCGCCGCTCATCAGCAGCTTTTCCGCCCGGGCCAGATAGAGCAGTTCTGCCCCCTTTTCCAGGGACGCGGGGATGGTCGTGACCATCATCGACTGCTTGGCGTTGGTCGGGCAGCCCATGCCGCAGTAGCCCAGGTTCCAGCAGCCGCGCACGTTGCGCGGGATCACGTGCCAGCTGTAGCCGAGCGCCTCGCAACCCTTGCGGATCACGTCGTTGTTGGCGTTGGGCGGCACCAGCCACGGGGCGATGCCGAGGCGCTGCTCCATTTTCTCGAACCACGGCGCCATTTCGGCGGGGCTGTGGCCCTTGACGTTGTGTTCCCTGGCCCAGTGCTCCAGGGTCGGCTCCGGGGTGCGGAAACTCGAGGTCCAGTTGACCAGCGTGGTGCCGCCCACCGCCCGGCCCTGAAGGATGGTGATCGCGCCGTCCTTGCTCATGCGGCCGATGCCTTCCTGGTAGAGACTGCTGTAGGCCTGGTCCTCCAGCAGCTTGAAGTCGCTGCTGGTCTTGAGCGGCCCTTCTTCGATCAGCAGCACCTTGTGGCCGGCGGCGCTGAGAATTTCCGCGGTGGTGCCGCCGCCGGCGCCGCTGCCGATGATCGCCACGTCGGCTTCCAGGGTCAGGTCTTCGGTCAGCTGCGCGCCGTTGTGGGTCTTCCAGCCGCGGGCGAGGCCTTCGCGGAACGGGTCGGGTACGGGCATGTTCAGGCTCTCTTATTGTTGACTGCCGCAGGGCAGGGTTCGGCGGCCGCGACGCGGTTCAGACAGAGGGCGGGCCGGGATAGCCGCAATGGGCCCAGGACTCGGCGCGCTTGTACCAGGCCATCATCACCATCTGCAGCAGGGAGCTGTGGCCCATGCGCAGCAGGCTCAGCGAGCTGTTCCGCCAGCGTTCGAGGAAGTGGCGGATGGCGTCGGGGCCGGCGTTTTCCCAGCTGCCCCAGATCCCGGTCAGCGGGCCCCGGGTCACGGCCATGCCCAGCACGTCGAACAGCTGCCGGCTGAGCTTGAGCATTTCCGGCGAGAGGTGGTCGAGGCCGTGGTCGAGCGACTGGAGGGTGCCCTCGACGGCGGCGGCCATTTTGTCGGCGGCCACGGCGCCGTCGAGCATCACCGGAATCAGGGCGCGCAGGAACGGCAGGTCGTTGCTGCGCAGCGCGGCATAGCCGCTGGCCGGCACGCTGGACGAACAGCCGCTGAGACTGGCGCCCAGGCCGGCGGTGGCGAGGAACGCCGTGGCGCCCAGGCTGAATTTCAGCAGGCTGCGGCGCGACAGCGCAGGTGTTTCGGTCAGGCTTGGGTGCATTGTTGTTATTACCCGGCGGTGACGGTGGTCAGCGAATGAACAGTTTCTGGATCAGTTTCTGGATCGCTGTGCCGTAGGGCGGGTAGATCAGCTTCGCCGCGTTGAAGCGCTGCTTGACCAATACGCCCTTGGCCTTGCTGAACGTCAGGAACCCTTCATGCCCGTGGTAGTGGCCCATGCCGGACGGGCCGATGCCGCCGAACGGCATGTCGTCCTGGGCCACGTGCAGCAGCGTGTCGTTGAGGCAGACGCCGCCGGAATGGGTTTCGTGCAGCACGCGCTCCTGTTCGCGCTTGTCGTAGCCGAAGTAGTAAAGGGCCAGAGGACGTGGCCGCTGATTGACGTAGGAGAATGCCTGATCCAGATCCCGGTACGGCACGATCGGCAGCAGCGGGCCGAAGATCTCGTCCTGCATCACGGTCATGTCGTCGCTGACGTTCAGTAGCAGGCTGTGGGGCATGCGCCGGCCCTGGCCCTGCTCGAACAGCGGGATCAGCAGCGCACCCTTGCCGGTGGCGTCGCTGAGGTAACTGTTGAGCCGCGCCAATTGGCGTTCGTTGATGATCGCGGTGTAGTCCGGGTTGTCGGCCAGGGTCGGGTAGAACCGGTGCGCGACCTGGCGATAGGCCTCGACGAAGGCGCCGACCCGGTCTTCCGGCACCAGCACGTAGTCCGGGGCGACGCAGGTCTGGCCGGCGTTGATCATCTTGCCGAAGGCGATGCGTTCGGCGGCGTCCTTGAGCGGCACGTCCCGGGACACGATGGCCGGCGACTTGCCGCCCAGCTCCAGGGTCACCGGCGTGAGGTTTTCCGCCGCCGCGCGCATCACGTGCTTGCCGATGCTGGTGGCGCCGGTGAACAGCAGGTGGTCGAAACGCAGTTTCGAGAAGGCCACGCCGACGTCCGACTCGCCGAGCACCACGCACACCAGGTCTTCGGGGAAGATCCGTGCCAGCAGGGCCTTGAGCAGCAGGCCGGTGGCCGGGGTCGATTCGCTGAGCTTGAGCATCACCCGGTTGCCCGCCGCGAGCGCACCGGTCAGCGGGCCGATGGCCAGAAACAAAGGGTAGTTCCACGGCACGATCACGCCGACCACGCCCAGCGGCTGGTACACGACCTTGGCCGAGGCCGGCTGGAAGGCGAGGCCGACCTTGCGCCGCGACGGCTTCATCCAGCCCTTGAGGTGACGGCTGGCGTAGTGGATGCCGTGCAGGCTGGGCATCAGTTCGGCGATCAGGGTTTCGTCGGCGCTGCGGTGGCTGAAATCGGAGCTGATCGCGTCGACCAGCGCCTGCCGTTCATCGCTGAGCAGGTCGCGCAGGGCCTTGAGCCATTGCTGGCGCTGGGCGGCGGGAGGCATCGGGTTGGCGGCGTAGGCGGCCCGTTGCGCGTCGAACAGCCGGTTGAGCTCTTCCAGCGGCTGTTGCAGCGATTGCAGGTAGGCGATATCGGCAGTCATTGTCAGCTCCGGTTTTGTTGTCGTGAGGAACTTTTTAGAGTCTATGCTCTAGAAAGTCAATTCACTTCCTGGCGCGGCAAGGTTTTATCCCGTTCCGGATAGGTCGTAAGATGCCCCTCAACGCACTCTGAATTAAAGCTCAAGCCATGGCCCCACGGATCAAAACCAGCGAGCGCATCGTGCAGAACAGCCTCGAGCTGTTCAATCAGCAGCGCGAGCGCAGCATCAGCACCAACCACATCGCCGCCCACATGGAGATTTCTCCGGGCAACCTGTACTACCACTTCCCCAACAAGCAGGCGATCATCGCCGTGCTGTTCAGTGAGTACGAGACCCTGGTGGACAGCTTCCTGCGCCCGCCTCAAGGGCGTCCGGCCACGGTCGAGGACAAGCGCTACTACCTCAAGGAACTGCTGTCGGCGATGTGGCGCTACCGGTTCCTGCACCGCGACCTGGAGCACCTGCTCGACAGCGACCCGGATCTGGCCGCGCGCTACCGGCGCTTTTCCCAGCGCTGCGTGATCCAGGGCACGGCCATCTACGAGGGGTTCGTCGCCGCCGGGATCCTGAAGATGGACCGGGTGCAGATCGAATCCCTGACCCTCAACGCCTGGATCATCCTCACCTCCTGGGTGCGGTTCCTGTGCACCACCCGCGAGAATTCCAAGCACCTGAGCGAGCAGGCGGTCAAACGCGGCGTGTACCAGGTGCTGGTGCTGGAGGCGGGGTTCGTCACCGAGCAGGCGCGCGACGAAGTCAACGCCCTGTTCGACGAGTTCTACGTGCCGCTGGCCCAGGCCCTCGAAGAAACGCCTTAAACCCTTCTTTCTGTACAAGGAGTCATCCGCTATGCCGATTGCGCAACTGATCAGCCCCCAGGCGCTGGATGCCCGCAAGGAACAGCCAGGACTGGTGATCCTCGATTGCCGCTTTGCCCTGGAGGATCCGGACTACGGCCAGCGCAGCTACGCCGAGGGGCACATCGCCGGGGCGCATTTCGCCGACCTTGAGCGCGATCTCAGCGGCCCGGTGGTCAAGGGCGTGACCGGCCGCCATCCGCTGCCGGAGCCGGCGGCGCTGGTCGAGCGCCTGCAAGCGTTCGGCATCGATGCCGGCAGTGACGTCGTGCTCTACGACGACGGCCCCGGCGCCTATGCGGCAAGGGCCTGGTGGCTGCTGGCGTGGCTGGGCAAGCGCGACGGCGTGTTCATCCTCGACGGCGGGCTCAAGGCCTGGCACGCCGCCGGGTTGCCGCTGAGCCTGGATGCGCCGTCGACGGTCCGCGGCAGCTTCAGCGGGCAGCCGGACAAACGCTTGCTGCTGAGCGCCGCGCAACTGCAGCAGCGCCTGGGCCAGAGCGGCCTGACCCTGCTCGACGCCCGGGCCCTGCCGCGCTTCAAGGGCGAGGTGGAGCCGATCGATCCGGTCGCCGGCCACATCCCCGGCGCGCAATGCGCGGCGTTCACCGACAACCTGGGCAGCGACGGCAGGTTCCTGCCGGCCGACCGGCTCAAGCAGCGTTTCGCCGCGCTGCTCGGCGACCGCTCACCGGGCGAACTGGTGGCCTACTGCGGTTCCGGGGTGACGGCGTGCCACAACCTGTTCGCCCTGTGCCTGGCCGGCTATCCGCTGGCCGAGCTGTATGCGGGCTCCTGGAGCGAATGGATCAACGACCCGGCCCGGGGCATCGCCACCGGCGAGTGACCGGCGGCGCCTCGACTGGCGCCATCGCCAGCAGGCTGGCTCCCACAGTGGGTTGCGGCGGATGCAGCATCTTTACTCGTCGCAGAATTCCGTTGGAGCCAGCAGGCTGGCTCCCACAGCGGATTGCGGTTGAATGCAGCTCCTTGCTCGCCGCAGAACCCTGTGGGAGCCAGCCTGCTGGCGATGGCGTCCGGTCAGGCAGCACTGCACCGACTTAAACGGCACTCCCACAAGGTGTGTGTCAGCGCGCCAGCGAATGCCGCGCGCTGCGGTACGCCGCCGGCCCCACGCCATAGACCTGCTTGAACTGCCGGCTCAGGTGGCTCTGGTCGGCAAAGCCCAGTTGCGTGGCGACCTCCACCGGCAGGCAGCCGCCTTGCAGCAAGCCCCGGGCGCGGGCGATCCGTTGCTGCATCAGCCAGGTGTGCGGCGGCATGCCGGTGGCGCGGCGGAACACCCGGGCGAAGTGGAAGGGCGACAGGTTCACCGCCGCCGCCAGTTCCTCCAGTGAAGGCGGCGCCGCCAGTTGCGCGTGCAGCAGCTCCTTGGCGCGCACCACCGCCCGGTGTTCCTTGCCGGGCTGGCCCGCGACCGGCACCGCGGCGTGCCGCTGCAGCAGCTGCATCATCATTTCGCGCCACACCGTCTGCTGCTGCAGGGCGGTGGCCGGGCTTTCCAGCAGGCGGTGCAGCTGGCAAAAGCCGGCGACCAGATCCGGGTCGCGGTACAGCGTCGCCCCGAACGCCGGCAGCGGTGCGGTCGGCAGCTCGAGTTCCTCCAGCAATGACAGGATCTTGCCGGTGTCCGGATAGAACGCCCGGTACAGCCAGCCGTCGTCGGTGCCCTTGTGGCCGGTGTGCAGTTCGTCCGGGTTGATCAGCACCAGGGTGCCGCTGCCCGCCAGGTGCTCGGCGCCGCGGTAGCGGTAGCGCTGGGCGCCGGCCATGATCATGCCGATCACGTAGCCGTCGTGGACATGGGGCGCGAAGCGCTGGTCGATGTAGCGCGCCGACAGCAGCTCGACGCCGGCCAGCGGCTCGGTCTGCCAGAAACGGATCGATTCGCCCGGGCCGCTCACGCCTTCACCCGCGCCCGGCCGCGGTCAGCCACTGCGGGATGCGCCGTTCCAGGTAATAGCCGGGCTGGCGCAGCGAGCCGTCGACGAAGCCGACATGGCCGCCCCGGGCCTGCAGTTCGAAACGGGTCGAGGCGGACAGTTCGGCGGCCTGCGGCAGGCTGTGGGGGAACACGAACGGGTCGTCCGCCGCCTGGATGATCAGGGTCGGGGTGCGGATCTCGCCGAGGAAATAGCGGCTGGAGGCGCGGCGGTAGTAGTCCTGGGCATCGGCGAAGCCGTTCAGCGGCGCGGTCACCCGGCCGTCGAAGTCCCAGAAGGTGCGCATGTTCTCCAGCGAACCGAGGGCCGCCAGCGTCGCCAGGCCGTCTTCGCGGCCGTCGTGCTGGAACCGGCGCTGCTTGTTCTTGATGTAGGCGACCATCTCGCGCATGAAGTGCGCCTGGTAGACCTTGGAGAAACCCTGGCCGATGCGGTCGGCGCACTGGTCGAGGCGGAACGGCACCGACACCGCCACCGCCCCGAGCACGCCGCTGGCGCTGCCGGTCTCCCCCAGGTGCTTGAGCAGCACGTTGCCGCCCAGGGAATAGCCGACCGCATACAAAGGCGCCAAGGGCCGCTTGGCCTTCAGGTGGCGGATGGCTTCGGCCAGGTCTTCGCTGGCGCCGGAATGGTAGCTGCGCGCCAACAGGTTCGGTTCGCCCGAGCAGCCGCGCCAGTTCAGCGCGACGCTGGCCCAGCCCTGCGCGGCGAGGGCCGCCTGGATCCCGGCGACATACGGCGAGTTGGACGAGCCGGTCAGCCCGTGCAGCACCAGCACCAGCGGCGCCTCGGCGCTGTGGGGGCCGTGCCAGTCGAGGTCGAGGAAGTCGCCGTCGTCGAGCCACAGCCGTTCGCGCTGGCGGTCGAGGTGCACGGTCTTGCGCCACAGCGGCCCCCACAGGGTCTGCAGGTGCGGATTGCCGAGGCCGAAGGCGGGGGTGAACGGTTCAGGTGAGGCGGACACGATGGTTCTCGATGCGGCGTGGCGATCAAATCCTGCTGTGGCGTGGGAGCAGGCTCCCTCGCCACAGGTGGTTCAGCGCTTCGTCAACCGGCGGTCGCGGCCAGGCGTTGCCACAGCGCGTAATGCACCTGCCCGGATTTCTGTTCGCGGTGCAGGCGCCAGTTGCCCGGCAGGCCGAGGGTCGACGGTGCGCTCTCGCTTTCAGTGTAGATCCACGCATCGGCGGCCAGCCACTGCCGTTCCTCCAGCAGGGCGCACACCGCCGGCAGCAGGTTCTGGTTGAACGGCGGGTCGAGGAACACCAGGTCGAACGCGCGGGCCGGCTGGGTCTCCAGGTAACGCAGCGCGTCGGCGGTCTGCACCTGGCCGGTGGTGCAGCGCAGGGTGCCCAGGTGCTCCTTGAGGCTGGACACGGCGACATGGCTGGCGTCCAGCGCCTGGCCCATGGCCGCGCCACGGGACAGCGCCTCAAGGAACAGCGCGCCGCTGCCGGCGAACGGGTCGAGCACCTTGGCCCCCGGCACGTACGGCATGAGCCAGTTGAACAGGGTCTCGCGCACCCGGTCCGGCGTCGGGCGCAGGCCCTCGACGTCGGGGAAGCTCAGTTTGCGGCTGCGCCATTCGCCGCCGATGATGCGCAGCTGGTTCACGCCGTTGTGTTGGCGCTGGGGGGATTTCTTCTGCTGGGCCATTAATGCTCCGGAACCCCGAGCGGCTGCTCGGCGGGTTTGTCAGATGGGGCCGGTAACGGCTTTTGCGGCACGGTCGGGCCAGCGCTGACGATGACCAGCTTGTCCGTGCTCAGGTGTCTGTTCATGGCCTCTCGGACCTGCTCGACGGTCAGGCTCTGGGACTGGCGCATGAAGTCGTCCAGGTAGCTCAGGGGCAGGTTGTAGAAGCCCATCGCGCCGAGCTGGCCGACGATGTCGGCGTTGCTGGCGGTGGACAGCGGGAAGCTGCCGGCCAGTTCGCGCTTGGCGTCGTCGAGCTCTTTCTGGGTCGGGCCGCTTTTGAGGTAGTCGGCCAGCACGTCCTGCACCAGTTTCAGGGTGCCCTCGCTCATTTCCGCGCGGGTCTGCAGGTTGATCATGAACGGGCCCCGGGCCTGCATCGGGCTGAACGCCGAGTACACGCCGTAGGTCAGGCCGCGCTTCTCGCGCACTTCGCTCATGAGCCGGGTGCCGAAACCGCCGCCGCCCAGGATCTGGTTGCCCATCGACAGCGCCGCGTAGTCCGGGTCGTCACGGTCGATGCCCAGTTGCGCGAGCATCAGGTTGGTCTGCTTGGACGGGAACTCGATGTGGCCGACGCTGGCCTTGGGCTCCTGCGGCGGGGCGATCTTCGCCAGCGCCGGGCCCTTGGGCAGGGCGGCGGACACCTGATTGGCGATGGCCTCGGCCTCGCTGCGCGACAGGTCACCCACCAGGGCGATCACCGCGTTGCCGGCGGCGTAGGCCTTGGCGTGGAACTCGCGCAGCTGCGCCAGGGTGACCTTCGGCACGCTCTGGGCATCGCCGTCGCTGGCGTGGGCATACGGATGGTCGCCGTACAGGCGTTTCATCAGTTCCAGGCTGGCGAGCTTGCCGGGGCTTTGCTTCTGGTATTCGAAACCGGCGAGCATCTGGTTCTTGATGCGGGCGAAGGAGTCGGCGGGGAAGGTCGGCTTGCCCACCACCTCGCAGAACAGCTTGAGCGCCGGCTCGCGCTTGTCCGCCGCGCTCAGGCTGCGCAGCGAGGCGATGGCCATGTCCTTGTAGGCGCCGTTGCCGAAGTCCGCGCCCAGGCCTTCAAAGCCCTGGGCGATGGCGCTGACGTCCTTGCCGGCCACGCCTTCGTTGAGCATGGCGTTGGTCAGCACGGCCAGGCCCGGCGCATTGCCGTCCTGGCTGCTGCCGGCGGAGAAGATCAGGCGCATGTCGAACATCGGCAGCTCGCGGGCCTCGACGAACAGCACCCGGGCGCCTTCGGCGGTGTGCCAGGTCTGCACGTCGAGCTTGCGGCTGGCCGGGGCCTTGCCGTCCAGTTCGGCCAGCGACTGGAGTTTCCGGCTGGACTTGGCGTTGTCCAGCGCTTCGCTGGCGCCGGTCTTGTCGCCGGGGGCGAAGTACAGCGCGCCGGCGCCGATCAGCGCCGCGGCGAGCAGGCCGAGCATCAGGCGTGGGGTTTTGCGCTCACTCATGAGTCGTCTCCAGTGGCAGGACATGGGCGACGCTGAGACGTTCGCGGGTGAAATACAGTTTGGCGGCGTTCTGGATGTCTTGCGGGGTCACGCTTTCCAGGTCGGCCAGTTCGGTGTCCATCAGTTTCCACGACAGGCCGACGGTCTCCAGTTGGCCGATGGCGCTGGCCTGGCTGGTGATCGAGTCGCGCTCGAACACCAGGCCGGCGATCACCTGGGCGCGCACCCGCTCCAGCTCTTCGGCGGATGGTGCGGTGGTCTTCAACTGCTCTAGCAGTTTCCACAGGCCGGCCTCGGCCTGGGCCATGGTCTTTTTCTTCTGGGTGTTCGGTGTGGCGGACAGGGTGAACAGGCTGTCGCCGCGGGTGTAGGCGTCGTAGCTCGACGCGCCGCCGGACACCAGTTCCTCGCCGCGCTCCAGCTGGGTCGGGATACGCCCGCTGTAGCCGCCGTCGAGCAGGGCCGAGATCAGGCGCAGGGCGTTGACCGAGCGCTTGTCGTCGGCGGTGGACAGGCTCGGCACGTTGAAGGCGAGCATCAGGCTGGGCAGTTGCGTCTGCACATGCAGGGTGATCTGGCGCTCGCCGGGCTCGGCCAGCTCCAGCGGCTTCTTCGCCGGCGGCACGTCACGCTTGGGGATCGACCCGAAGTAGCGCTGGGCGAGGGTCTTCACCTCGTCCGGGATGACGTCGCCGACCACCACCAGCGTGGCGTTGTTCGGCACGTACCAGGACTCGTACCAGTGGCGCAGCTCCTCGACCTTCATCCGGTCGAGGTCGGCCATCCAGCCGATGGTCGGCGTGTGGTAGCCGCTGGCCGGGTAGGCCATGGCCTTGAAGCGTTCGAAGGCCTTGGACATCGGCTTGTCGTCGGTGCGCAGGCGGCGCTCCTCCTTGATGACCTCGATCTCCTTGGCGAACTCCTCCGGCGGCAGGCGCAGGCTGGCCATGCGGTCGGCCTCCAGCTCGAAGGCCACGCCCAGGCGGTCGCGGGCCAGCACCTGGTAATACGCGGTGAAGTCGTCGCTGGTGAAGGCGTTCTCTTCGGCGCCCAGGTCGCGCAGGATCAGCGAGGCCTCGCCGGGGCCGACCTTCTCGCTGCCCTTGAACATCATGTGCTCGAGGGCATGGGACAGGCCGGTCTGGCCCGGGGTCTCGTAGCTGGAGCCGACCTTGTACCAGACCTGCGACACCACCACGGGCGCGCGGTGGTCTTCGCGCACGACGACCTTCAGGCCGTTGTCGAGGGTGAATTCATGGGTCGGTTGCGGGTCGGCCGCCAGGGCCGACAAGGGCAGGCAGAGGGTGCCGAGCAGCAGGCCGGCGGCGCGGCGGGCGAGAGCGTTCATTGATTTTCAAACCTGTTGTGCTGCCCGCTTGGCCTTAGCCTAGGCGGGCGAGGAGGTGCTAGGATACTGATCCGTTTTACTGGCGGCCACGCCTATCAGGTCCACAGGCTTGGTCAGGTTGTATGGGTTCGCGGCAAAAGGCTCGGTTTTGTCAGCTAAACTCTGCCTTTTCGCCGATTTTGCCGGTTTAGTCCTTCATTAAAACGATTCCTTTGAGGTGCCGCCGGCGCCTCGATCACAGGTTGCGCGTGAACAAGCTGGATCAAACACAGTCTGTTCTGCATCGAATATTCAATTGCCGGGGCGCCTGATGGCGCGTCGCTACCGTGAGATAGCCGTCCTCCATGTTTGGTTCCAACGACGACAAGAAGAACCCAGCCGCGGCTGGCGAGAAGAAAAGCCTGTTCGGATGGCTGCGCAAGAAGCCAGCGGCCGAACAGCCGGTGGCCGCGCCTGAGCCGGCCCCGGCGCCTGCACCTGTTGCGCAGGAGACGCCGGTTGTCCCGCCGGTCGCCGAACCGGTGCCGCAGCCGGCGGTTCAGGCCGCGCCTGAGCCTGTCGCTGCCCCTGAACTGCCGTCGACCCCGGCCAAAGAGCCCTGGCTGACCCTGCCCGTGGCGGAAGAGCCGGTGGCGCTGGTCGAAGAGACCGTGGCCCACGTGACGCCGCCGATTCCTGCGGCGCCTGTCGCCTTCGTCCCGCAGCCGGTTGCGGCTCCGGTGGCGGAACCGGCCGCTCCAGCTGTACCGGTCGCTCCTGAGCCGGCTGCTCCCGTGATCCTTCCCGTGGCCGCGCCGGTTGCACCGGTCGTCGAAACGCCCGAGCCTGCACCTGCACCTGCACCTGCACCTGCACCTGCACCTGCACCTGCACCTGCACCTGCACC
>NZ_JBIVHR010000070.1:26023-32067 GCF_044749305.1 Pseudomonas sp. NPDC089534
CCGGTCGTCGCTGCGCCGGCCGAACCGCCGCGCACCGAAGAGGCCAAGGCCGGCTTCTTCGCCCGCCTCAAGCAAGGCCTGTCCAAGACCAGCGCCAGCATCGGCGAGGGCATGGCCAGTCTGTTCCTCGGCAAGAAAGCCATCGATGACGACCTGCTCGACGAGATCGAGACCCGCCTGCTGACCGCCGACGTCGGCGTCGAGGCGACGTCGGTGATCATTCAGCGCCTGACCCAGAAGGTCGCCCGCAAGGAGCTGGCCGATGCCGACGCGCTGTACAAGTCCCTGCAGGCCGAACTGGCCGCGATGCTCAAGCCGGTCGAGCAGCCGCTGAAGATCGTCTCGCAATCCAAGCCGTATGTGATCCTCGTGGTCGGCGTGAACGGCGCCGGCAAGACCACCACCATCGGCAAGCTGGCCAAGAAGCTGCAGCTGGAAGGCAAGAAAGTCATGCTGGCCGCCGGCGACACCTTCCGCGCCGCGGCGGTGGAGCAGTTGCAGGTCTGGGGCGAGCGCAACCGGATTCCGGTGATCGCCCAGCACACCGGCGCCGACTCGGCCTCGGTGATCTTCGACGCCGTGCAGGCCGCCAAGGCCCGGGGCATCGATGTGCTGATCGCCGACACGGCCGGTCGCCTGCACACCAAAGACAACCTGATGGAAGAGCTGAAGAAGGTTCGCCGGGTGATCGGCAAGCTCGACGCCGACGCGCCGCACGAAGTGCTGCTGGTGCTCGACGCCGGCACCGGCCAGAACGCCATCAACCAGGCCAAGCAGTTCAACCAGACCGTCGCGTTGACCGGCCTGGCCCTGACCAAGCTCGACGGCACCGCCAAGGGCGGGGTGATCTTCGCCCTGGCCAAGCAGTTCGGCCTGCCGATCCGCTACATCGGCGTCGGTGAAGGCATCGACGACCTGCGTACCTTTGAAGCCGAACCCTTTGTCCAGGCCTTGTTTGCCGAGCGGGAGCGTTCATGATTCGTTTCGAACAGGTCGGTAAGCGCTACCCGAACGGTCACGTCGGCCTGCACGAGCTGAGCTTCCGCGTCCGCCGTGGCGAGTTCCTGTTTGTCACCGGCCATTCCGGCGCCGGCAAGTCCACCCTGCTGCGCCTGCTGCTGGCGATGGAGCGTCCGACCAGCGGCAAGCTGCTGCTGGCCGGGCAGGACCTCGGCACGATCAGCAATGCGCAGATTCCGTTCCTGCGCCGGCAGATCGGCGTGGTGTTCCAGAACCATCAACTGCTGTTCGACCGCACGGTGTTCAACAACGTCGCATTGCCGTTGCAGATCCTTGGCCTGTCCAAGGCCGAAGTCGCCAAGCGCGTGGACTCGGCGCTGGAGCGCGTGGCGCTGTCGGACAAGGCCGAGCTGTTCCCGGGCGACCTCTCCACCGGTCAGCAGCAACGCGTGGGCATCGCCCGCGCCATCGTTCACCGGCCGGCCCTGCTGCTGGCGGACGAACCCACCGGCAACCTCGACCCGCGCCTGGCGGCCGAGATCATGGGCGTGTTCGAGGACATCAACCGTCTGGGCACCAGCGTGCTGATCGCCAGCCACGACCTGGCGCTGATCGCCCGCATGCGTCACCGCATGCTCACTCTGCAACGCGGCCGACTGATCGGCGACGGGGAGGCTGGCGTATGAGCGCGACTCGCAGTCCTAAGGTTTCCGAGCGCGTGGCCCCGAAGGCCGCCGATCCGCAGCCGCCGAAGAAAAAGGCCAGCCACGACGATGACGGTCCGGATTTCGCCACGCTGTTCCGCGCCTGGCTCGAAAGCCACCGCGCCAGTTGGGTCGACAGCCTGCGTCGCCTCGGCAAACAGCCGATCGGCAGTTTCTTCACCTGCATGGTGATGGCGGTGGCGCTGAGCCTTCCGATGGGCCTGTCACTTCTGCTGAACAACATCGAGCGCCTGGGCGGCTCGTGGCAGCGGGCGGCGCAGATTTCGCTGTACTTGCAGCTCGACGCGAGCCCGGAGCAGGGCGAGTCGCTGCGTGACCGGATCAAGGGCATGCCGGGCGTCGCCGAGGCCGAGTACGTCGGCCGCGACCAGGCGCTGGAAGAGTTCCAGCAGCAGTCCGGCCTGGGCGAGGCCCTGCGCGAACTGCCTGAAAACCCGCTGCCCGGCGTGGTGCTGGTAACGCCGAAGGAAGTCGACAAGGCGAACCTGGAAGCATTGAGACAAACACTTTCCGAACTGCCCAAGGTACAGCAGGCGCAACTTGATCTAGTCTGGGTCGAGCGTCTGGCCGCCATCCTCAAGCTCGGTGACCGTTTTGTGTTCGGTCTGACGGTGCTGCTGGTTTCCGCATTACTTTTGGTGATAGGCAATACCATTCGTCTTCATATCGAAAACCGCCGCACAGAGATAGAAGTGATTAAACTCGTCGGCGGCACCGACAGCTATGTGCGTCGTCCTTTCCTTTATATGGGGGCGTTGTACGGCTTCGGTGCGGGGATTCTGTCTTGGGGTGTCCTGGCGTTCGGCCTGGACTGGCTGAACGACGCGGTGGTCGGTCTGGCCGGCTTGTACGGCAGCGATTTCGCGTTGGCCGGCGTGCCGGTCGCCGACGGTCTGTCGCTCTTGCTTGGCGCAGTGCTGTTGGGTTATATCGGTGCATGGATTGCAGTCGCACGTCATCTCAGGGAGCTGGCGCCGAAGTAGAATCTTTTTGCGCGTGATTGACCTCACGGTTTCAAGGGGAACTTGTTCAGCGGTTTCCGGTCAATTTTCGCAGTGCCAATGGCACGAGTATGTAAGTGGGAGGTTTTTTCGCATGACCAATTCTTTGCAGCCTGCGTACGCGTTGGTTCCGGGTGCGAACCTGGAAGCCTATGTGCACACCGTCAACAGCATTCCGTTGCTGTCGCCGGAGCAGGAGCGTGAACTGGCCGAGAGTCTCTACTATGAGCAGGATCTTGAGGCGGCTCGGCAGATGGTGCTCGCCCACCTGCGGTTTGTCGTACACATTGCCCGCAGCTATTCCGGCTACGGTCTGGCCCAGGCCGACCTGATCCAGGAAGGCAACGTCGGCCTGATGAAGGCCGTGAAGCGTTTCAACCCGGAAATGGGCGTTCGTCTGGTGTCCTTCGCGGTGCACTGGATCAAGGCCGAGATCCACGAGTTCATCCTGCGCAACTGGCGGATCGTGAAGGTCGCGACCACCAAGGCCCAGCGCAAGCTGTTCTTCAACCTGCGCAGCCAGAAGAAGCGTCTGGCCTGGCTGAACAACGAGGAAGTCCACCGCGTGGCGGAAAGCCTCGGCGTCGAGCCGCGGGAAGTGCGCGAGATGGAAAGCCGTCTGACCGGCCATGACATGGCCTTCGACCCGGCCGCGGAAGCGGACGACGACAGCGCTTTCCAATCGCCGGCCAACTATCTGGAAGACCACCGGTACGACCCGGCCCGTCAACTGGAAGACGCCGACTGGAGCGACAACTCCAACCACAACCTGCACGAAGCGCTGGAAGTGCTGGACGAACGCAGCCGTGACATCCTCTACCAGCGCTGGCTGGCGGAAGAGAAGGCCACGCTGCACGACCTGGCGCAGAAGTACAACGTGTCGGCCGAGCGTATCCGTCAGCTCGAGAAGAGCGCGATGAACAAGCTCAAGTCGTCGATTGCCGCATGACCGGCAGCCCGGCATAAGAAAACGCCCCGATCAGCGATGATCGGGGCGTTTTCGTTTGTGGTTCCATTCGGGGGAACCGGTGGGTGCCTGGGCTGACGCCATCGCCAGCAGGCTGGCTCCCACAGGGGGAGCGGTGCTCGCCGCAGACTTCTGCGCTGCCTGGGCTGGCGATGGCGGCCTTACTGGGTCCACGGCGCCCGGCGCGAATCGTTCAGGCCCACCAGATAGCTGTCCCCGCCCAACTGGTTCATCTGCTGGCGGATCCAGCTCGCCCGACGCAGGACATAAGGGCTCGGGCGGCTGGCGCTCCACGCCCGCGGGTTGGGCAGCACGGCGGCCAACAGGCTGGACTGCTGGCGCGACAGCGAGCGGGCGCCGGTGCCGAAGTGATGCCGCGCCGCCGCCTCGGCGCCGAACACGCCGTCGCCCCACTCGACGCTGTTCAGGTACACCTCAAGGATCCGCTGCTTGGGCCAGAGCACTTCGATCAGCGCGGTGAACCAGGCCTCCAGCCCTTTGCGCAGATAGCTGCGGCCCGACCACAGGAACAGGTTCTTCGAGACCTGCTGGCTGAGCGTGCTGGCGCCGCGGATGGAACCGCCCAGCTCGTTGTGGGCCAGCGCCGCGCGGATCGCGCTGATGTCGAAGCCCCAGTGTTCGGGGAATTTCTGGTCTTCCCCGGCGATCACCGCCACCTTGAGGTCGTCGGAGATCTCATCCCACGGCTTCCACGTGCGTTGCAGGTCGATGGGCTCGCCGTCGACCCAGGACTCTATCTTGCGCTCGACCATCAGCGCGGTGCCCGGTGGCGGCACGAATCGGAACAGCACGACCAGCAAGACGCTGCCGCCCGCGAACCAGAGCAGGGCCTTCGAAAGGCGACGGAGAAATGAACGCAGCATAGAGATGGCTTGGCCGAACCGGATGAGCGGGCCATTATACAGACCCTGCCGACCGAGTCTGACTGGAGTTCTTCATGCTGCGTAGCTTTCTGATGCTGGCCGCCTTTTTCGGTTTCACCGGTGTCGGCCTGGGCGCATTCGCCGCCCATGGCCTGAAAAGCCGCCTGACCCCCGAGTACCTGGCGATCTTCCACACCGGTGTCACCTATCAGCTGGTTCACGCGCTGGCGCTGTTCGGCGTGGCGCTGCTGGCCACCCAGGTGCCGGGACGTCTGGTCACCTGGGCCGGGATTTCCTTCAGCGTCGGCATCCTGCTGTTCTCCGGCAGCCTGTACCTGCTGACCACCATCGGCATCGGCAAGCTCGGCATCGTCACCCCGTTCGGCGGCCTGGCCTTCCTGGTCGGCTGGGTGTGCCTGGGCCTGGCCGCCTGGCGTTTGCCGCTGACCGCTTGACGCTTGGTGCTGACCTTTAGGTCATGATCGGGCTAGAATGCCAGCCCCTAAAAATGATGGCGGCATCGCGCATGCGCATTCAGTTGAACGGCGAATCCTATGAACTGCCCGACGGTGAGACCGTCGCGGCCCTGCTGACCCGTCTGGAACTGACCGGACGCCGGGTGGCGGTCGAGCTCAATCTGGATATCGTCCCGCGCAGCCAGCATGCCGAGACCGCGCTCAACGACGGCGACAGCGTCGAAGTGGTGCACGCCATCGGCGGCGGCTAGTCCCGCCGGCCCCTGCGGCCCGGCCATTCTGCAAGACCCTCACCCCTACAGAGGATTCCCCATGAGCATCGTTCGCAACGACAAGCCTTTCGTTCTGGCCGGTCGTACTTACCAGTCGCGTTTGCTGGTCGGCACCGGCAAGTACCGTGACATGGAAGAGACCCGTCTGGCCATCGAGGCCTCGGGCGCCGAGATCGTCACCTTCGCCGTGCGCCGCACCAACCTCGGTCAGATCGAGGGCGAACCGAACCTGCTCGACGTGCTGTCGCCGGACCGCTACACCTTCCTGCCGAACACCGCCGGCTGCTACGACGCGGTCGAGGCCGTGCGCACCTGCCGCCTGGCCCGCGAGCTGCTCGACGGCCACAACCTGGTGAAGCTGGAAGTGCTGGCGGACCAGAAGACCCTGTTCCCCAACGTGATCGAAACCCTCAAGGCCGCCGAAACGCTGGTCAAGGAAGGCTTCGACGTGATGGTCTACACCAGCGACGATCCGATCGTCGCCCGCCAGCTGGCGGAAACCGGCTGCATCGCGGTCATGCCGCTGGCCGGCCTGATCGGCTCGGGCCTGGGGATCTGCAACCCGTACAACCTGCAGATCATCCTTGAGGAAGCGAACATCCCGGTGCTGGTGGATGCCGGTGTCGGCACCGCTTCCGACGCCGCCATCGCCATGGAGCTGGGCTGCGACGCCGTGCTGATGAACTCGGCCATCGCCCACGCCCAGCAGCCGGTCATGATGGCCGAAGCCATGAAACACGCGATCGTCGCGGGCCGCCT
>NZ_JBIVHR010000071.1:0-32037 GCF_044749305.1 Pseudomonas sp. NPDC089534
TCCGGAACCCCAACTGCGAAAGCGGTTGGGGTTTTGTTTTGCCCGCAGGAAAGTTTTGTTAGCGTACGCAGAACAAATTTGCACAGTTATTTTCGAATAAGAACACTAGAATAGACCCCTCTTTTTCGGAGCCAGTGCCCTTATGTCTGATTCGGTTGGCGCCCCCGGGCTGTCAGATTTACCGCTGGATGACTTGGTGGCCTGCCATGAGTGCGACTTGCTGATGCGCAAGCCGAAACTTGCCCATGGCGAGAAAGCCCTTTGCCCCCGCTGCGGCTACGAGCTGTACGCCCATCGCCACAACGTGGTGCAACGCAGCCTTGCCCTGGTCGTGGCGGCGCTGCTGCTTTATGTGCCGGCGAACTTTCTGCCCATCATGCAGCTCAATGTACTCGGACAATCGTCGCAGGACACGGTCTGGAGCGGTGTCGTCGGTCTCTTCGACACCGACATGCGCGGCGTCTCGATCGTCGTGTTCCTGTGCAGCATGGCGATTCCCCTGCTCAAGCTACTCTGCCAATTGATGGTGTTGCTGACGATCCGCTTCAACGTCGGGCGCAGCTATGGCCTGTTGCTCTATCGCATCTATCACCACATGCGGGATTGGGGAATGCTCGAGGTGTACCTCATGGGCGTGCTGGTGGCGATCGTCAAGTTGGCGGACATGGCCGCCATCACCATCGGCCTGGGCCTGATGTGCTTCATCGGTTTGCTGTTGGTTCAGGTCTGGCTGGAAGTGGTGATGTCACCGCATCAAATCTGGCAGGCGTTATCAGGAGAGGATGCCCATGCGGGCGATTGATGCGGGCATTCTGATCTGCGCCGAATGTCACGAACTGAACAGGCAAGAGGCCGGCACCGACGAGCAGACCTGCACGCGCTGCGGAGCGCTGGTCCACGCCCGGCGTCCGAACAGCCTGGCGCGTACCTGGGCGTTGCTGATCACGGCCGCGATCATCTACATCCCGGCCAACGTGCTGCCGATCATGACCGTCAGCGCGTTGGGGCAGGGAGAGCCTGCCACCATCATGTCCGGCGTGATCCAACTGGTGCAGCACGGGATGATCCCGATTGCGGCGGTGGTGTTCATCGCCAGCATCCTGGTGCCGACGTTCAAGCTGGTGGGCATCGCGCTGCTGCTGTTTTCGGTGCAGCGGCACCAGCCGCTGTCCGCGCGTCAACGGATCTGGATGTACCGCTTCATCGAGTTCATCGGCCGCTGGTCGATGCTCGACATTTTCGTGATCGCCATTCTGGTGGCGGTCGTCAACTTCGGCCGGCTTGCCAGCGTCGAAGCCAATCTCGGCGCCGTCGCCTTCGCCAGTGTGGTGATCCTGACGATGCTCGCCGCTGTCACTTTCGATCCCCGACTGATTTGGGACAACACGGAGTCGGATGCCGACCATGACTGATTTGCCTGTAGCGAAAACCCGACCGGCCTCGAACTGGTCCGCCATTTGGGTACTGCCCCTGATCGCCCTGATCATCGGCGGCTGGCTCGGCTGGCGTGCGTACAACGAGACCGGCATCGAGATTCAGGTGCGCTTCGAAAGCGGCGAGGGCATTCAGGCCAACAAGACGGAAGTGTTTTACAAGGGCATGACGGTCGGCAAGGTGAAGGCCCTCAAGCTCGATGACGAAGGCAATTCCAAAGGCGTGATCGCCACGATCGAGATGAACAAGGACGTCGGCCAGTACCTCAAGACCAGCACGCGTTTCTGGCTGGTCAAGCCGAGCGTGAGCCTGGCCGGCATCACCGGCCTGGAAACCCTGGTGTCCGGCAACTACGTGGCCATCAGCCCGGGCGAGGGGGAGCCGACCCGCAAGTTCAAGGCCCTGGCCGAGGAGCCGCCGCTGTCCGATTCGCAGCCGGGCCTGCACCTGACCATCAAGGCGGATCGGCTCGGTTCGCTGGATCGCGGCAGCCCTGTGTTCTACAAGCAGATCAAGGTCGGCCAGATCAAAAGCTACCTGCTGTCCGAAGACCAGAACACCGTCGAGCTCAAGGTGTTCATCGAACCGGCCTACGCCAAACTGGTGCGCAAGCACACGCGGTTCTGGAACGCCAGCGGCATCAGCATCGACGCCAACCTGTCCGGCGTGAAGGTACGCAGCGAATCCCTGGCCAGCATCGTCGCCGGCGGTATCGCGTTCGCCACCCCGGAGAACCGCAAGGACAGCCCGCCCACCGATCCGAGCCTGCCGTTCCGTCTCTATGAGGATTTCGACGCCGCCGCCGCCGGGATCCGGGTGAAGGTCAAGCTCAGCGACTACGAAGGATTGCAGGCCGGCCGCACGCCGGTGATGTACAAGGGCATCCAGGTCGGCAACCTCAAGGCACTGAAGATCGATCCGGACCTGTCCACCGCCACCGCCGAGCTGACCCTCGACCCGCTGGCCGAAGACTATCTGGTGGCCGGCACTCAGTTCTGGGTGGTCAAGCCGTCGATTTCCCTGGCCGGCATCACCGGCCTGGAAGCCTTGGTCAAAGGCAACTACATCGCTGTGCGCCCAGGCGACAAGGGGGCCGCCCCGCAGCGTGAGTTCGAGGCCCGGCCGAAGGCGCCGCCGCTCGACCTGCGGGCGCCTGGCCTGCATCTGGTGCTGTTCACCGACAACCTGGGCTCGCTGGAGGTCGGCAGCCCGGTGCTCTACAAGCAGGTCAAGGTCGGTTCGGTGCAGAGCTACCAGTTCTCCAAGACCAAGAAGCAATTGGTCATCGGCGTGCACATCGAGAAGGAATACGAAAACCTGGTCAACGCCTCCACCCGTTTCTGGAACGCCAGCGGCGTCACGCTGACGGGCGGCCTGACCAGCGGGATCGAGGTCAAGAGCGAGTCGCTGCAAAGCCTGATGGCCGGGGGCATCGCGTTCGAGACGCCGCAGGCCAAGGCACCGCTGCAGAAGCGCATTCCGCGCTTCCGCCTGTTCGCCAACCATGACGAGGCGAACCAGAAAGGCGAGGTGGTGACGATCAAGGTCGACCGCGCCGACGGTTTGCGCAGCGGCACGCCGATCCGCTTCAAGGGGCTGGATGTCGGCAAGGTCGAAAGCGTCGACCTGACGGACGACTTGCAGTCGGTGATCCTGACCGCCCGCATCACCGAGGTGCCGGAGCGCATCGCCCGGGTCGGCAGCCAGTTCTGGGTGGTCAAGCCGGAGCTCGGGCTGATCAAGACCTCCAACCTGGAGACCCTGGTCACCGGGCAGTACCTGGAAGTGCAGCCGGCGGCGAAGAGCCTCGGGCCGCAGAAAAACTTCGTGGCGCTGGCCGGGCCGCCGGAAGCGGCGAAGCAGGAACCGGGGTTGAGCCTGGTGTTGAGCGCCGCCCGCCGAGGCTCGCTCAAGCCTGGCGTCCCGGTGACCTACCGCGAAATCACCGTGGGCAAAGTCACCGGCTATGAACTGGGGCAGACCGCAGACCGGGTTCTGGTGCACATCCTGATCGAGCCGAAGTACGCGCCGCTGGTGCGCAGCGGCACGCGGTTCTGGAACACCAGCGGCCTGGGCTTCGATTACGGTCTGTTCAAGGGCGTGACGGTGCGCACCGAGTCGCTGGAGACCCTGATCCAGGGCGGCATCGCCTTCGCCACGCCGGACGGCGAGCGGATGGGCAACCCGGCCCGTGCGGAACAGACGTTCCCGCTGTTCGACAAGTTCGAGGACGAGTGGCTGACCTGGGCGCCGAAGATTCCGCTCGGCAAGTGACCTGTGCGCAAGCGCCGGCGCTGAAAATCCCCAGCCAAGAAAAAGGGCCGCGATCCATTGGATCGCGGCCCTTTGTTTTGCCTTCAGCCTACGCGGATCAGACCGCGTCCAACTCCGGCTCGTCGGCTTGCGCGTTGACGGTGGCCTTCACCGCATCGTGGCGGCGGATGTACTTCCAGTCCGCCTCGTCGATGTAGATGCCTGCCGGGCCGCTGCCGCCTTCCAGGTCGATGGCGACACTGGCGCAGACCTGCGGCTTCACGCTCGCCAGGATCGGCACGAAGCCCAGCTGCAGGCTGGTCTCCAGCAGCGCGGCCTGGTTCTTCTCGTCGATGTCCGCCGCCTCGTCGAGGTAGTACGGCAGGCGCACGCGGCCGGCCAGGTCGCGGTCCATCAAGTGCAGCAACAGGTACATGTTGGTCAGCGCCTTGATGGTCATGGTGGTGCCGTTGGACGCCGCGCCGTCGATGTCGGTGTGGATCACCGGCTGGCCGTTGACCTTGGTGATCTCGAACGCCAGCTCGAACAGGTCCTTGAGGCCCAGCTGGTTGTGGTTGGCCGCCACCAGCCGCGCCAGGTATTCCTTGGCCTCTTCGTTCTTGTTGTCCTGCTCGGCGCTCTGGCTCAGGTCGAACACCGACAGGGTCTCGCCTTCCTCGTACTGGCCGGCGCTGTGGATGATCTGGTCGATGTGCTTGAGCGCCTCCTTGTTCGGCGCCAGCACGATGCGGAAGCTTTGCAGGTTGGACACCTGGCGTTTGTTGATCTCGCGGTTGAACAGCGCCAACTGGTGTTCGAGGCTGTCGTAGTCGCTGCGGATGTTGCGCAGGGTACGGGCGATGTCGGTGACCGCCGCGCGCCGCGCCTTGCCCAGGGTGAGGGCTTCGTCGGTGCGGTGCGCGTAGGCGTTGATCAGCAGTTGCAGGCGGCGCTCCATGTCGTCTTCGCTGTCGAACTTGGCCACGCCCTTGAGGCGCACCTGGGCGTACAGCGCTTCGATCTGGCCGTCGCAGCGCAGCAGGCCCTGCCAGCTGTCCTGGTAGTCGTTGAGCAGCGGCAGCAGGTTGTCCATCGAGTCGTCGACCGGATCCATGAACGGCGTGCCGAACGGCAGGTCCGCCGGCAGCAACTGACGGCGGCGCAGGGCGTCGTCGAGGGTGCGCTGCTTGGCTTCCATGTCGGCGATCTGCCGGCCGACCAGCTGCAGCTTGGCCGACAGCTGCTGGACGCGTTCGGTGAACGCATCGCTGGAGCGCTTGAGTTCGTCCTGGGCGGCTTCCATCTGCGCCAGTTGCTCGAGCTTGTCGCCTTCCTCGGCGCTCAGGGTCTGGGTGCGGCGGAAGTCTTCCAGCGCCTTCTGCGCGTCCAGCACCTGCTGGTACAGCGCTTCGGTCTGGGTCTTGCTCGCGGCGCGGTCAGCGGCCACGGCCTGCTGGGTCTTGAGTTGCTTGAGCTCTTTTTCCAGGCGCTCCTTCTGGTCGCGCAGCGCGGCGCGGTCGGCCAGGGCCTGAAGGGCCGGCGGCTCGATGTGCGAGATGTCGATGGACAGGCCCGGCACTTCGAAGCGCTCGCCCTTGAAGCCGTCGAGGATCAGTTCCACGGACTTGACCCACTCGCCGGCGTCGTCCAGCGCGATGCCGTGTTCGCCCAGCGGCAGGCTGAACAGCGCGCTGTTGAACAGGCGCATCAGGCGTTCGACGTCCTGCTGGGAGAACTCTTCGCGCAGGCGGGCGTAGCTGTTGTTGTCGGCGTGGTCGAGTTGCTGCTTCACCGACTTCAGGCGTTTCTCCAGATCGCGCAGGCGCTCTTCCAGGTCCTCGGCGCTGAACTGACGGGACTGCGCCAGGGCGCCGGCCAGTTCGTCGTGGGCGTCCTTGGCGGCCAGCAGTTGCTGCTCCAGCACCTTGACGTCGTCGACCAGGGCAAAGCGGTGCTTGAGCACCGACAGCTCGCCCAGCCAGCGCTGGATGCCGGTGATTTCCCGCTCCAGGCGCATCAGTTCCTGGGTGCCGCCGCGCTGGTCGTTCTGCAGGTCGTCCTGCTCGCGGCGGTAGTGTTCGGCCTGGATCGTCAGCTCTTCCTTGCGGGCGTTGGCGTAGTCCGACCAGGTGCCGAGCAGCGAGTCCAGCAGCGGCGACAGGCGATGCAGCTTGCCGCGCAGCACGTCGCGCTGCTTGACGCCGTTGGCCAGGGCTTCGACCAGCGGGCCGGCGGCCACCAGCGAGTTGTAGTCCTGTTCCATGCGGCGCACGTCGCGGAAGGCTTCTTCGCAGGCGGCGATGTAGTCGACGCTGCCGGAGCGCAGGCTGTGCTCGAACGCATCGAGGAACAGTTGCTTGAGCTTGGCAGCGGTGATTTCGCGCATGTGCAGCAGGTTGATGAACAGGGCGCGGAAGGTCTTCAGGCTTTGCTCGTTGGTGGAGCGCAGCGGGATCAGGGTCAGGTCGAGCGGGATCGACGTGTGGCCGCCGACCAGCAGGCGGCGCAGTTCGTCGGGCTTGAGCTCGTAGGCTTTCAGGCCTTCGCGCTCAAGGTTGCTGAACAGCTCCTTCTGGCGCAGGCAGGTGTCGTCTTTCTGGTAGTGGGCCAGGTCGAGCTTGCCGGCGTAGGCGAAGAACTGGTGGCCGAAGCCGCCGCCCGGACCGCGGCCGGCCACGCCGATCACATGCGGGCCGTGGGGCAGGTTGACCTCGACGAGGATGTAGCTGGTGTCCGAGGCGAAGTAGAAGCGCCGCGACTGCTCCAGGCTGTACTTGCCGAAGCTCATGTCCGACATGCGCGCCAGGATCGGGAACTGCAGGGCGTTGATCGAGGCGGACTTGCCGAGGTTGTTCGCGCCGTAGACCGACAGCGGCTCTTCCAGCGGGAACAGGCCCAGGCTGTAGCCGGCGGTGTTCAAAAGGGCAAAGCGGCGGATGCCGTAGCGTTCCTGGCTCATTCGCCATACTCCTGTTCTTCGGCAATGGCCCGGGCCAGTGCGTCTTCTTCGCTTTCGTCCTCGAATTCGGACAGGTCAAGCGGGTCGTCGGTGGCCAGAAACTTCGCTTCGGCCGCGGCGTCGATCAGCACCGGCGCCGGCAGCGGCAGGACGCTGTGGACGCTGGCCGCCAGGTCGCGGTCCTGCTGCACCGACAGGCACACGTCGAGGAACCGGTGCATCGGCGGCAGGAAGCGGTACACGCCGTTCTCTTCGCTGGCGAAGCCGAGCTGGGTCATGCGGCGCATGATCTTCTCTTCGAGTTCGTCCTGGGTCTGCACTTCGGCCTGGATGAACAGGTCGCGGTACTTTTCCAGCAGCGACGGCAGTTCCTCGCGGCCGAGGCTGCCGCCGTCGAGCACGGCGATCGGGTCGCGGCCCTGGTCGGCCAGGTGCTCGACGAGGATGAAGGTGAACAGCGCCAGGCGCTGTGCGGTCTTGTTCACCGCGGCGGCGGCCATGTCCGGCACGAAGTAGTAGAAGCCGCGGGTGTCGCAGACCAGCTCGAAGCCCAGCGCCTTGAACAGCGTGCGGTACTGGTCCTGGAAGTTCGACAGTTGCGCGTACAGCTCGGGATCGCGGCGGCTGACGTGGTAGCCCTTGAACAGCTCGCGGAAGATCGGCGCGAGTTGGGACAGTTCGGATAGATCAAGATGCATGAGAAGTACCTGCAGAGAGGGGGCTCGCAGCATCCTCGGCGGCGGGGTCGCGGGCCGAGAGCAGGGCGAAGGAGCGCAGGCTGACCCGGTGCTCGTGAGTGTGGTATTCGCGGCGTTCCAGACGCTCGCGCTTGAAGCGTTTCTCCCGCGACAGGCGCGAGAACCAGTAGAGCAGTTCGTCGGTGGCGCCGTCCGGCTCCTGCTCCAGCAGCCAGTTCATCAGGTCCGGCATCGGCAGGGCGTCTTCGCAGCGGTCGACCATTTCGCGCACGGTGCGCGGCGCCCGCGGGGCATCGCCGCCCTTGGCGGTCTTGTGGGCCTTGGGGAAGCGCGCCGGTTTCGGCTCGAAGCGGGCGAGGGCATACACGTAGGCCTCGACCTGGCTGGCGCTGCCCAGGAACGTGCTCTGCGGACGGGTGAACAGCGGCATCGCCGCCTGCGGCACCGCGTCGAGGCCCTTGCGCCGGATCGCCGCCAGGGCGAGGGCGGCGCCGCGGGTCACGGCGTTGTGCCGGCGGGCCTCTTCGCGCAGCGGCAGCAGCAGTTCCCGGGCGTGGCGCAGGGTGAGCTGGGCGCTGGTCTGCATCTCGAGGATGCGCGCGTGGGTGCGCAGCAGCATGTCGTCGTCGACCAGGTGGCCCAGGCGCTGCTGTTCGCTGAGCATCTTGAGCAGCACGGTCTCGACCTTGCGCACGCCCTGTTCGAAGGCGCCGTCGGCGTTGACCAGGTCGATCATCGGCTCGACGTACTCGTCCCAGGTCGCCAGCACTTCGGCGTAGCGCTGGCGCAGCGGGATCTGCCGGTCGCTGGTCTTGGCCCGTTCGGCCACGGCCACCAGGGCCTGTTCGTCGTTGTCGAGCTTCTTCAGGACGTCGCGCACGCGCATGTCGAGCAGGCGCAACTGGCGTGCGAGGTCGTTGCCGTCGCGGATCTCGAAGGCGTCCTGGATGTAGCCGGCCAGGCGTTCGAGGTGACGCAGGTAGGCTTCGATCTCCAGGCACAGGCCCAGGCGGTGTTCGCGGCGCAGGTAGGCGAGGAAGTCGTGGATCTGCGCGTTGAGCTCGAAACGGTTCGGGCTTTTGGCCACGGGCACCAGAATGTCGAGGCGGATCCACACGTCGAGCAGGTGGGTGATGTCCTGCGGCGTGCTTTCCAGTTGCTGGGCGGCCAGTTGCGTGCGCAGTTCGTTGAGGCTCAGGGTGCCTTGGTCGAAGTGCTCGCACAGTGGCTCCAGAAGTGCCCAGTGTTCAGCGAGGGCGCGCAAGACGCGCTTGGGTTCGATCATCGGAATGGCCGGCTGGTTGGCGGATAAAAGCCGCGATTGTACTGCATCGGGGACGATGCGATTCACTCTCGGGACGGGCTGTCGCATTCTTTGGGTCAAAGGGTGTCGGTCAAGGCTATCGATCAACAGCAAGCGATCTTGAGCGAACGGCGGTAGAATCAGCGCACTTCAAGTTATCCACAAGTGGCCGACCCTTGCTAATCGAGTCCCGCCGCCGCGCCTATCTGAACGCCATGCAGGTGGTCAGTTGGCTGCCGCGCACCGAACTGCCCTTTGCCGCGCCGTCGCGGCCCGAGTTGCTGGAGACGCCGGAACCCGAGCCCGAGGCCGTGGCGCCGGTGCTGCCGGCCGCGGCGGCACAAGCCCCGGCGCAACCGGCCGCGCGCCCGGCCGAGCGGGTGAAGATCGAGGTGCCGCGCCCGACGCCGGCCGCCGGCCGTGCCGCCGCCAAACCGGTGGAGGACGCCGAAGAGGCGCCGCCGGTCGTGCGCCCGGCGCCGGTGCCGCCGCCGCGTTTCGCCCTGCAGCTGCTGCGGGCCGGCCGCTGCTTCCTGCTGGTCGAGCTGCCCACCGGCGAGCCGTTCCAGTCCCGGGATCCGGCCTACCTGCTGCTCAAGGACATGCTGCGCGCCGCCGGCCTGCCGGACGCCCCGCAGATCGTCGGCGAGCCGGTGCGCTGGCCGCTGCTGGTGCGCAGCTCGATGGATCAGGGGCCGGAGGCGGCCCGGGATTTCGTCCAGGGCTTCCTGTCGGTGCGCATGGAAGAGGCGCCTTGCGCGTGCGTATGGCTGGTCGGCCTGCCGGCGGTGCGGTTTGCCGGCGAGGCGGATGCCGAGGCGTTCAACCGCGAGCTGCAGATCGAAGGGCTCGGCTCGGCCTGGGCGTTGCCGGGCCTGGAATTGTTGATGGAAGAGCCGCAGCGCAAGGGCGCCGTGTGGCAAGCCATGCGCCGGCTGATGGCGCGCTGGAAAGAATCGAATGAGTGACGCTGTATCGTTCCGCCCGATGACCGAGGCGGACCTGGACGCTGTGCTGAAGGTCGAATACGCGGCGTACAGCCATCCGTGGACCCGCGGGATCTTTCTCGACGGGTTGGGCAAGTACCAGATCTGGCTGATGTTCGAAGGCCAGCAGCAAGTCGGTCACGGCGTTGTCCAGATCATCCTGGACGAGGCGCACCTGCTGAACATCACGGTCAAGCCCGAGAACCAGGGCCGCGGCCTGGGGCTCAAACTGCTGGAGCACCTGATGTCCCGCGCCTATGCGGCCGAGGCGCGCGAATGTTTCCTGGAGGTGCGCGACAGCAACACCGCAGCCTTCCGCCTGTACGAGCGCTACGGCTTCAACGAGGTCGGACGGCGCCGGGACTACTACCCGGCGGTGGGCGGGCGCGAGGATGCCGTGGTGATGGTCTGCACGCTGGTCGACTGATCCTCTGTGGCGAGGGCGCTTGCTCCCGCTCGGGGGCGAAGCCGCCGTTGCCTGACTGAGTGGGACGTGGCCGCTTTGCGGCCCGGCGGGAGCAAGCTCCCTCGCCACAGGCACGCGCCCCCGGCATAAGTCTGTTTCCCGGTCTCAGCGCTTGCCGTCCAGCGGATCGCGCCGCGCCAGTTCCGCCTCATCCAGCCCGTCGCCGGCGCCGATGTCCTGGCCGTCGACGATGCTCAAGTCCCAGTCCGCCGGATTGTCTTCGCCGGCCTCATGGGCATCCCTGGCGCCGTCTTCGCGGATCAGGGTCTGCGGGCTCAGGTCGTCGTCGGTGGATTGAGGGTCGTCGTCGGCCATGGCCGTTTCGCGCAGCCGCCGGCGGGGCTCCGGACGTTCGCTTTCCCGGGGCAGCCGTTCGTCGCCGATCTTCGCGTCCGGCCGTTCGTCGTCGAAGTCCAGCTCGTGCACCGACCCCATGCGGTCCTGATTATCATCGATCGGCGCCGGCTGCGCCGCGCCAAAGGGGCGTCGTGGGTCGTTCATGGCAATTCCTCGTACTATGCTGTGGGCCTTATCTGGATGGACTCACAGGACGCACGAGAAATTCCGGCGAAAACACTTGCCGCCGATCCGTGACCCCGACGGGCGGCCGTCTGTCACACCAACGCATCTTTCTTGAGGCCTTACAGCATGCACGACTTACAAGACCTGATTGATAACAACGAGCGTTGGGCTGACGCGATCACCAAGGAAGACCCGGATTTCTTCGCCAAGCTGGCCCGCCAGCAGACGCCGGAGTATCTGTGGATCGGCTGCTCCGACGCACGGGTGCCGGCCAACGAGATCGTCGGCATGCTGCCGGGCGATCTGTTCGTTCACCGCAACGTCGCCAACGTGGTGCTGCACACCGACCTCAACTGCCTGTCGGTGATCCAGTACGCGGTGGACGTGCTCAAGGTCAAGCACATCCTGGTGACCGGCCACTACGGCTGCGGCGGTGTGCGGGCCTCGATGCAGGACCGCCAGTTCGGCCTGATCGACGGCTGGCTGCGTTCGATCCGCGACCTGTACTACGAGAAGCGCGACGAGATCGCCAAGCTGGCGACCGAGGAAGAGCAGGTCGACCGCCTGTGCGAACTCAACGTGATCCAGCAGGTGGCCAACGTCGCCCACACCAGCATCGTGCAGAACGCCTGGCACCGCGGCCAGAGCCTGTCGGTGCACGGTTGCATCTACGGCATCAAGGACGGTCGCTGGAAGAGCCTGAACACCACCATCAGCGGCTTCGAGCAATTGCCGCCGCAGTACCGCCTGCGTCCGGTCGGCGCGCCGTAACCGGCGGTTCAGCGCAGGCCCGGACGTCGCCAGGTCTCGAAAAACCGCAGGCCCTCGCTGTCGGGGCTTTCATCGTGACCGGTGATCCAGCCGCGGCAGCGCGGGGCGCCGCAGTTGCAGGCGAACTGATGCAGCAGCTTGCTTTCGGTGGCGGCCAGATCGACCGTGAGCCGCTCGCCTGGCGCGATGTCCCGCAGGGCCCACAGCCACAGTTCGCTCATGTCCAGGAACACGTTCGGGTCGCAGGCGTGCCCGATCAGGGCACAGAACCGCGGGTCATAGAGATGGAGGCCGGGCAGCAACTGTCGGGTCTGCCGGCAGCGGTAGGGCAGCAACTGCCCGGAGACCCGGCACATTCGGCTGATGCGCAGGAATTCCCTGCGCGCCACGACGGCCGTGGGCACGCCCCGCGGATCGTGGACGATCTCGAAGTCGCTTCGGGAGGGGAAGCCGAGGCGAACCGGTAGCCCCGCGAACGGATAGATGCCTTCCGTGTCGCGTGGCGGGTGACGCTGAACGACGCAACTGTTCATAACCGTCCCTGTCGATGGTCGTGGTGATTTCCTCAAAACCGACGTCCTGTCGGAACTGTTCCATCATTTGGATCCAATGTTCTCTTGAGTGACCTTACGGGTCTACTGTCAGATCTGACAGGCGAGATAGGCGTTTCCTGGCGTCAGCCAAGGCTGACGCCAGGAGGGACATGGCGAGGGCGTTACGCGTGCGGATCCGGCTGGGCGGCGGCCGGCAGCGGTTCCTTCAGTTGCTTGAGCTGCGTCTTGATCGGCGCGGTGGCGCACTTGGCCGCTGCCTGTTCCGGGGTGAGGTTGCGGATCGAGGTATAGAACAGCTCGCAGGTCTTGGCTTTCTGCGTGACCTGCCAGGTCTGCGTGCAACTGTTCAGCAGGGCCTTCGGATCGCTGCCCGGTTTGCTGCCCATGCCGGCCTGCCAGCAGGCGGCGCTCAGGTCCTGGCCCATCACCTTCAGGCCGGCCGCGTCGGCCTTGGCCTGGGCGTCGTCGCCGGTGTAGGTCTCCGGATCCGCCGCGTACCAGATGTAGCTCGGGTGGTTGGAGCCCAGCACCGGCACTTTCACGCCGTCGCTCGGGCTGATGGTCGCCAGGCCCAGCACGTTCACGGTCTGGCCGTACTGCTGCTTGATCCAGTTACGCACCGGTGCGCCGAAGGCCACCATCGGCAACGCGGCGCCGCCGGCGCTGACGCTGACCTGCTTGACCATGGTGGTCTGGTAGTCCTTGAAGTAGTCGTAGACGCCTTCCAGATCCTTGCCGGCGCTGGCGGGCGCGGCGATCGGCGCGATGTCGACGATGGTCTGGTAGGCCGGGGTCTGGTCGGCGGGGATGCCGTTGTCGGTCAGCAGCGCGGCCCAGCGGTCGGTGGTGTTGGAGCGCAGGTAGTCCTGGGCCTGGGTCAGCGAATAGTCCGGCGGGAAGTGCAGCAGCTCGACGCTCTTGCGGTTTTCCAGGGCCATGCCCAGCGGCAGGAACAGGTACCAGCTGTACGCCCACTTGCCGTCGGCGTTGAGCTTGCTGGCGCCGGTGTAGGCCAGGTCGCCGGCGTCCAGCAGCGCGGACAGCGGCTTGTCGTAGCCCTGCGGCACGCCGCTGATCTCGGCGTAGAGCTGATCGTTGTCGTTCTTCACCAGCACCTTGGCATTAGCGTACCCGTCGCGCTGCACGCTTTGGCTCAGGTAGTGCGACACGGTCTGTTCCAGCGTCCAGTTGCGGAAGCAGATCACGCTGCAGTTGTTGGGGTAGGCGAAGAGGCGGGTGACGCGTTCGGTGCTGCCCAGCTTCAGGTCGACATCGGCGTGGGCGGCCGCGCTCAGGGTCAGCGCGGCGAGAGTGAGTCCTGCGAGTTTGAACATGCTCTTATCCTTTTCAGCGTGGGTCATACGTTGGTGGATGGGCGAATCCTGCCCGCATCAAGCCTAGCCGGGCATCAGGCGTTCAAGGGTGAAACCGGATCTGGCGGCGAAGGTCACGGCGACCATCACCAGCAGGAACAGCACTTGCAGCGGACTGAAATGCGCCCAGTGCAGCGCGGTCAGCCAAGGGCGGCGGTTGCTCAGCTCAGGGTCGAGCGAGCCGATGCGCCGCTTGTGGCACAGCCCGATCAGCATCGTGCCGATGTAGCTGATGGCCCCAAGCTTGCCGAGCAGCACCGAGAACAGCAGCACCATGGCTGCCTGCGGCACGCCATGCCGTATCACCAGCCAGCGGGTGTCCGGGTTCCATCGGCGCGGTATCAGGTTTTCCGTGAGCCAGAGATCCGCAACGATCGCGTAGGCGATGATCGGCACCCACCAGCTCATGGCGACGTAGAAGAACCAGGTGGGCACGCAGGCGAACACCAAGGGCATGACGAGCGTGAAGGCCGGGGACTTGTGTTCGGTGGGAATGAAAAACAGCCACAGCGCCAGGACGACGGCAACCCACACCCGCACCCAGGTTTCAGAGGCGATGTAGCGCGGCAGGAAGCGGCGCCAGTAGAACACGTCGGCGTAGGGCAGGCGCGCCAGCAGCTCGGGGTAGCGCCACTTGAGGGTTTCCGACAAATGCTGGCAAGCCTGCCATTCGTTGGCGCCGAAGCTGTCGATCATCCGTTTCTGCTGGCTGGGCTTCAACGGGTTGATCAGCAGGTGCGCGGCCTGCACGTCGGGCGCCGAAGTGAGGCGGCCTTCGGCCTTGGCCCGCAGGTTGTCGTAGAAGCTTTCCTGGTTGCAGCGCTCGATCAGCGCCCGCCAGACCGAGTCCGGCTGCGGGTGCAGGCCCCGGGTGTCGTCCCACCCGAACACCTGGGCGATGCGTTCGAACAGCGGCACGCTCCATTCGCTGTCTTCAAGCACATGCAGGAGCGTCTGCTGCCATTGTTCCCGGCGATCGAACACCTGAAGCCAAGGTTGCGCCGAGTAAGACTTGAGCAAGGCGAGGAACTCGCGTTCCTTGTGCTCCTCCAGCAACGCCATCAGCGTGTACTGGTAATCCACCATCACTGTGTTGGCCAGGGTGTTGCGCTGCCAGTCGGCCATGTCGAGGTCCTGCCACGGCCCCAGCCAGCCCAGGTGCTCCAAGGCCCAGCTGGCCAGCGGAAGGCGAATCGACGGCTGGTCGAAGCACAGCTGCAGCAGCCTCTTTTCGAACGCTTTCGCACAACCCAGCTGACCGGCCTGCTCCCAGCGTTCGGCCAGGTTGTCCGGCGACAGTCCGTCCGCCAGCGTCGCGGCGAGGGCGAGCGTCGGGTCGGCGAGCGTTTCGCCGGCCGCGGATTCGACCGGCTCGGCGCGCAAGGTCTCCAGCGGGTAGGCGTTCTCGGGCGCCGACGGATTCGCGGGCGCGAAGATCGCCTCGCTGACATCCGAGCCATCGTGCTCCGCCCGGTGCGGGTGATGAACCGCCGCCAGGGGCCGTTCAGCGCTCAGTGCGCCAAGCCCCGCAGGCGCGGCCACCATGACGTCGCCGTCGAGCTCGTTCGCTTCGTATTCTTCGCGCCACCGGGCCACGGCCAGCGCCTGCTCGTAGGCTTCGCGCAGGCGCTGAAAGCCCTCGGCGTCCTCATCGGGCCGGCAGGCCTTGAGCAGGCGCGCGTAGCTGCGCTTGATGTCTCGGGTCCCGGCGTCGTCGGGCAACTGCAGGACAGACCAGCAATCCATGTCGGGTTTCCTTACTGCCAGGGGCTGCGGTCGAGTGCGTTCAACTGTTTGGTCAGTTCGCTGCGGGTCTCGCGGATCTGCCGTTCGTCCTGGGACTCCAGCACATGCTGGAACTGCTTGGCCCAGTGGCCGATCTGGTCGCGCAGGTCACCCAGGCTTTCCTGGTAGAGCCGTTCCAGGCGTGCGCTGAGCACCGTGTTCACCTGCTGCTCGCGCGGGTGGATCTTCAATTGCGCGAGGTTCTGCAGGCGCTGCTGGATTTCCTCGGGCGTCAGTACGCCGGGGTTGTTTTCGATGACCAGCGAGTGTTGCTGGCCGGTCAGGGGAATGTTGACCAGGGCTTCCAGCAAGCCGTTGTTGTCGTAGGTGAAGCGCACCTCCAGCTCGACTTCGCCGGCCTTGCGCTTGGGCACCTTGATGTCCAGCTGGCCGAGGGCGACGTTGTCTTTGACCAGGCGGCTTTCGCCCTGGAAGATCTTCAGCACGACCTGTTCCTGATTGTCGTGCAGCGTCTGCACCGTCCGCACGCGGCTGACGGGCACGATGCTGTTGCGTTCGATGATCGGCAGGTAATGGCCGCTTTCGTACTGCCGGCCGATCTGCGTGGTCGTCTCGATCCCCAGGGTGTAGGAGCAGACGTCGGTCAGCACCACTTCATCCAGGGCGGCCGAACGGGCCTTCAGCGCGGCCTGGATGGCGGCGCCCTGGGCGACGACCTGATCCGGATCGAGGCTGATCGACGGGAAGCGGCCGAACAGCCCGGCGGCCAGCTTGCGCACCAGCGGCATCCGGGTGGTGCCGCCCACCAGCAGGATCTCGTCCAGGTCGCTGACGCGGATGCGTGCATCGCGCAGCGCCCGTTCGATCGGCGCGCGCAGGCGTTCGAGCAGCGGCATGTAGAGGGTCGCCAGCTGCGCCTGGGTGACGGTCTGGGTCCATTGGCGGTCGCCGACCTGCAGCCTGAATTCGGCGCTGGCGTCCTGGCCCAGGGCCCTGCGCACCCGCTCGGCCTCGCGACGCAACGGCTGGATGACCGCCGCGCGTTCCGGGAAACCCTCGGTGTTGCGGTGATGGTCGATGAAGTGCTCAAGCAAGGCACTGTCGAAATCTTCGCCGCCGAGGAAGTTGTCGCCGGCGCTGGCGCGCACCTCCATGACGCCCTCGAACAGTTCGAGAATCGAGACGTCGAACGTGCCGCCGCCCAGGTCGAACACCAGGAACGAGGTTTCCTTGTCCCGCTGGTGCAGACCGTAGGCCAGCGCGGCGGCGGTGGGTTCGTTGATCAGCTTGTCGACCTTCAGCCCCGCCAGCTCGCCGGCGATGCGCGTGGCCTTGCGCTGGGCATCGCTGAAATAGGCCGGAACGCTGATCACCGCCTCGGTGACGGTCTGGCCGTAGGCCCGCTCGACGTCTTCCTTGAGGCTCTTGAGCACCAGCGCGGAAAGCTCTTCGGGGCGGAACGTCTTGCCCCCCAGGCGGATTTCCGTCGCGCTGCCCATGTGGCGCTTGAACAGCGAGGCGGTGAGGCGGGGATGGGTGTGCAGACGTTCGCGGGCGGCTTGCCCGACCAGGATGCGGTCCTGATCGTCCAGGCCCACCACGCTCGGCGTCAGGAACTGCCCCAAGGCATTGGGCACCAACTCGGACGATTCGCCCTGCCATACGGCAACCAGGCTGTTGGTGGTTCCCAGGTCAATCCCGACGATCATTGCAACGAACTCCCTTTGCGCTCAGCAAAAAAATGAAACAGAAATTGGCGCGCAAGAATATTACCGAGGCAGTGGCGCGGTAAAGAAAGATGATGGCGCTGGGCCATTATTTACGTTGGGCGATCCTGTGCGGCGCCTGGGTGCCTGCCATCGGGGCGGCACCCGGCGTCCTGCCTTTACGGCATCACAGGCGGCAGGTAGGCCAGTGTCGTCCCCAGTGCCCACAGCAACACCAGGACCAGCGGCGTGTGCACCAGCAACTGCACGAACGAGAAGCCGATCAGGTCCCGAGCCTTCAGGCCCAGCACGCCCAGCAGCGGCAGCATGTAGAACGGGTTGATCAGGTTCGGCAGGGCTTCGGCGGCGTTGTAGATCTGCACCGCCCAGCCCAGGTGGTACTTGAGGTCGTTGGCCACCTGCATCACGTACGGCGCCTCGATGATCCACTTGCCGCCGCCGGACGGGATGAAGAAGCCGAGAATCGCCGAGTACACGCCCATCAGCAGCGCATAGGTGTCGTGGGAGGCGATGCTGACGAAGAACGTCGAGATGTGGTGGGCCAGGGTCTGGGCGTCGGTGCCTTTGACGGTGGTCATCAGCGCGGCGATGGAGCCGTACAGCGGGAACTGGATCAGCACCCCGGTGGTGGTCGGCACGGCGCGGGCCACGGCGTCGAGGAAGCTGCGCGGACGCCAGTGCAGCAGCGCGCCGAGCATGATGAACAGGAAGTTGTAGGTGTTCAGCCCGGAGATCGCGGTGATCGCAGGTTTGGTCGAAAACTCGTGGAACAGCCACCCGGCGGCCAGCAGCACCAGCACGATGATCAGCAGCGGGCTGTGCTCCAGCCACTCGCCGGGGCGGGTGCGCGGTTGCAGGGGCGGCAGGTTGAAGCTCGGGTCGATGCCGCAGGCCTTGGCGTCGCGGGCGGAGTTCGGGCCAGGGGCGGTGGCGTAGGCGATGATGATCGACACCACGATCAGCGCCAGCAGCATCACCCCGGACTGCCAGAGGAAAATGGTCTGGGTGAACGGGATCACCCCGGTGATCGACAGGATCGACGGCGGCAGGCTGGCGGGGTTGGCCTGCAGCTGCGCGGCCGACGACGACAGCCCCAGCGCCCACACCGCGCCCAGGCCCAGGTAGGCGGCGGCGCCGGCGGCGCGGTAATCCATCTTGAGGTCGGTGCGGCGGGCCAGGGCACGCACCAGCAAGCCGCCGAACACCAGCGACAGGCCCCAGTTGAGCAGCGAGGCGACCATCGAGATCAGCGCGACCCAGGCCACGGCCGAACGCCCGTTCTTGGGCAGCCGCGCCAGGCGGTCGATCAGTCTGACGGCGGGCGGCGAGCTGGCGACGACATAGCCGCCGATCACCACGAAGGCCATCTGCATGGTGAACGGGATCAGGCTCCAGAACCCGTCGCCGAACGCCATGGCGGCGTCGGTGGGCTTGGCGCCCATGGCCAGGGTGGCCAGCGCCACGATGATCACGGCGAGCGCGGCGAACACCCAGGAATCGGGAAACCAGCGTTCGGCAAAGCTGGAGCAGCGCAGGGCAAAGCGGGCGGAGCGGCTATCTTCGATGTCAACGGCCACGGGAATACCTCGGATTCTTATGTTTATTGTGGTCCGTCAGAAGCGCCGCGCCCCCTGTGGGAGCGGGCTTGCCCGCGAAGGCGTCAGGCCGGTCGACATCGGTGCCGGATGCACGGCCTCTTCGCGGGCAAGCCCGCTCCCACGGCGTGTCTGGCGTGGTGTCTGCGGACAGGCCCCAACAGTAAATCAAGCGCCGGCCCGACTGTGAGCAGGTTTTGCGAAACCGGGACTATGGTCTAACGGGTTGTCCCCCGACCCGTTTGCGTAGACCATGGGCGCCCTGGTTTCTGCCGCTGCCTGAGCTCCTGTCATGACTGTCGACCCGCTTGCCCGACCGGCCCCTTTCAGCCGTTCCGACTACAAGACCCTCGGCCTTGCGGCGCTGGGCGGGGCGCTGGAGATCTACGATTTCATCATTTTCGTGTTCTTCGCCCTGACCCTCAGCCAACTGTTCTTCCCGCCGGAAATGCCCGAATGGCTGCGCCTGCTGCAGAGCTTCGGGATCTTCGTCACCGGTTACCTGGCGCGGCCGCTGGGCGGGATCCTGATGGCGCATTTCGCCGACCGCCTGGGGCGCAAGAAGGTCTTCAGCCTGAGTATCCTGATGATGGCGCTGCCGTGCCTGCTGATCGGGCTGATGCCGACGTATGCGCAGATCGGCTATTTCGCGCCGCTGCTCCTGCTGGCGCTGCGCATCCTGCAAGGGGCGGCGGTGGGCGGCGAAGTGCCGAGCGCCTGGGTGTTCGTCGCCGAGCACGCGCCGCCCGGCCATCGCGGCTACGCCTTGGGCTTCCTGCAGGCCGGCCTGACCTTCGGTTACCTGATCGGCGCATTGACCGCGACGCTCCTCGCCCAGACGTTCACCCCGGCGGAGGTGCTCGACTACGCCTGGCGCTATCCGTTCCTGCTCGGCGGCGTGTTCGGGGTGATCGGTGTCTGGCTGCGCCGCTGGCTCAGCGAGACGCCGGTGTTCATGGCGATGGAAGCGCAGCGCGAGGCGCGGGTCGAACTGCCGCTGCGCACCGTGTTGCGCGAGCACCGCCTGGCCATGCTGCCGGCCATGCTGCTGACCTGCGTGCTGACGTCGGCGGTGGTGGTGTTCGTGGTCATCACCCCGACCATGATGCAAAAGACCTTCGGCATGACCGCCAGCCATACCTTCGGCCTGAGTGCGTTGGGCATCGTGTTCCTGAACGTCGGCTGCGTGATCGCCGGCAAGCTGGTCGACCGCATCGGCGCCTGGCGCGCGGTCATGCTCTACAGCCTGCTGCTGCCGCTGGGCATCGGCGTGCTGTACGCCAGCCTGATCGGCGGTGGCGGCTGGGTCGGCCCGGCCTACGCGGTGGCCGGGCTCGCCTGCGGTGTGGTGGGGGCGGTGCCGTCGGTGATGGTCGGCCTGTTCCCGGCGCGGATCCGGGTGTCGGGGATCTCGTTCACCTACAACATCGCCTACGCGGCCTGGGCGAGCGTCACGCCGCTGCTGCTGATCGGGCTGATGCCGTGGAGTCCATGGATCTGCGTGATCTTCTGCGCCGTGATGGGCCTGGCGGGCCTCGTGGGCGCGGCGTATTTCGGCTCGCGGACGCCGCGCCCGGGACAGTGCCGGGTGGCGGAAACCGCCTGAGCGGCGGGGGCGAAACTATTTTTGTAGGACAACCCTCAAGCGCTCTTCAGAAACGCTTGCCGAGGCCGATGGTTAGTTTGCATACCCGCTTTCTACCCATCGGTGCTTTCCCATGTTCAATACACGCCTGAAGCAAGAGCTGGCGGCTCTTCGCGAAGAACTCTCCAGCCTTCTGCAAGTGAAGGAGAGTCTGGAAAGCGAGATGCTGGTGCTGACCCTTGAGCCCGACGGACGGATTCAGTCGGTCAACCAGAATTTCCTCAACGAGATGGGCTACAAGAGCCACGACCTGATCGGCCGGGCCCTGGAAGACATCGTGCCGGCCCATGTGAAGTCCGATGAGTTCCACCATCGCTTCCGTGCCGCCTTGACCCGCGGCGAACATTTCGCCGGGGCCGTGCGCCTGCTGCGCGGCAATGGCGAAGAAGCCTGGCTGCGTTCGATCGCGCAGCCGATCCGCTCGTCGGACGGGCGGATCAAGTATTTCGCGATCTACTCCAGCGACCTGACCCGCACCATCGAGGCTTCCCGCGAGCACGAGAACCTCATCGGCGCCCTGGTGCGTTCGACCGCCGTGATCGAGTTCGACCTCAACGGCAACGTGCTCAGCGCCAACGACCGCTTCCTCAACGGCATGGGCTACAGCCTGGCGCAGATCCAGGGCAAGCATCACCGCATGTTCTGCGATCCTGCGGAGGCCGGCAGCGCCGACTACCAGAACTTCTGGCGCCGCCTGAACAACGGCGAGTTCGTGGCCGGCCGCTTCAAGCGGGTGGACAGCCATGGCCGCACCGTGTGGCTGGAGGCCTCCTACAACCCGGTGGTCGACGCCAACGACAAACTCTACAAAGTGGTGAAGTTCGCCACGGTGATCACCGACCAGGTGAATCAGGAGCAGGCCGTCGCCGAAGCCGCCAACATCGCCTACAGCACCTCGCTGCAGACCGACAGCACCGCCCAGCGCGGGACGGCGGTGGTGACCGAAGCGGTCAACGTGATGCGCGACCTGTCGCGGCACATGCAGACCGCCGGCGAAGGCATCGAGGCGCTGAACGAGCAGTCGCTGGTGATCGGCACCATCGTCAAGACCATCAGCGGCATCGCCGAGCAGACCAACCTGCTGGCGCTCAACGCCGCCATCGAAGCGGCCCGCGCCGGCGAGCAGGGCCGGGGCTTTGCGGTGGTGGCCGACGAAGTGCGGCAACTGGCCTCGCGCACCAGCCAGGCCACCGAAGAGATCGTCGGCGTGGTGCGGCAGAACCAGGACATGGCGCGCAACGCCGTGGCCCTGATGACCGACGGCAAGCTCCAGGCCGAACAGGGGCTGGCGCTGGCGGCCGAGGCGGGCACCGTGATCGTCGAGATCCAGGACGGCGCGCAGAAGGTGGTGAACGCGGTCGGCCAGTTCGCCAACCAGCTGTCCAACTGATTCAAGGCTTCACCCCGTGGGGGCGAGCCGGCCCGCGACGGCATCCGTTCAATCGCTTTGCGGGCGACTGACACGGCGCCCTCGCGGGCAGGCTCGCTCCCACTGCGCTTGGGCCTGAGGCTACAATCGGTTCCTTTTCCCGGAGCAGATGCCCATGAGCGTTTCCCACCGCCGCCCGGTTCCCCTGAACAAAGCCTACCGCCTGCTCAACCACGGCCCGACCGTGCTGGTCAGCGCCGCCCACGACGGCCGGCGCAACATCATGGCCGCCGCCTGGGCCATGCCGCTGGACTTCGAACCGCCGAAAGTGGCGGTGGTGCTCGACAAGTCCACCTGGACGCGCCAGCTGCTGGAAGCCAGCGGCACCTTCGTGCTCAACGTCCCTTGCGCGCTTCAGGCCGACATCGTGCAGACCGTCGGCTCGACCTCCGGGCTGGAGATCAGCCGGGAACAGGGCCAGGACAAGTTCCAGGCCTATGGCCTGCAGACCTTCGCCGGCGAACAGGTGCCGGCGCCGATGCTCGACGGGTGCGTGGCGTGGCTGGAGTGCCGGCTGCTGCCCGAACCGCACAACCATGAGCGGTACGACCTGTTCCTCGCCGAAGTGATAGCCGCCCAGGCGGACGAGCGTGTGTTCAGCGAGGGCCGCTGGCACTTCGACGGACAGGACGGTCTGCGCACGCTGCACCATGTGGCCGGCGGGCATTTCCTGAAGATCGGCGATCCGGTGGACGGCAAGGCGCTCAAGGCCTAAAGGCGAATGTGGTTCTTCACGTGGGCGCGGGTCGGCTGAGGCAACAGAAAGTCGTGCAGCAACGACACCCAGGCCGACAGCACCAGGGTCAGGATGCCCAGCAGGGCGTTGGCCAGCCAGTGCTTGAGCGCGATGGGCTCCGCCTCGATGAACGGCGCGATGATCAGGAAGCCGACGATCGCGCCGAGCCCGGTGCGCAGCAGCGTGAGAAAACTGGTGCCGACCTCGGCGGTCACCTGGTAGATCGACTCGAAACGCTCACGCATGCGGTCGGTCTTGAGCCGGTACAGTTTCTTGTGCAGGCACACCAGGCTGTAGATCAGCAGCAGGCACACGGCGTGGTCGATCACCGGCGTGCTGGCCAGCAGGGCCTGGAGCATGGCGTGCAGCTCCGAGGGGCGTGTGGAGTGCATCAGCAGCGGCACCGTCCCCAGCAGGAAACCGACGATCAGTTCGGTTCTGAAACGCCGCAGAAACCTTCCGAAATCCGCGTATGAATTGCTCTGCCAGCGGTTGCTCATTGGATGCCGTGCCTTGTGCAGTTGGAGATGTAACACTTTAAATCAACGGCTTCAGGGCGGATGTCTGACGCTTCCTCGGATGTTGCAGGGCATTTCCCCACACGGCGTGAGCAGGCCGGGCGAGGTTGCCCGCAACAGGTTTGTTTCCTCGGGGCGGTGTCGAAGTGTCCGAGGCGGCGTCAGTCTTTCAATGGAATGTACAGCTCGACCACGCTGCGCGGATCCATCGGGCCGAAGAAGCGCTCGCCGCAGTATTCGAACTCGATGCCTTCGGCCGGCGCCATGCCGGCGGCGGGCAGCCATTCGCTGTAGGCCGCGCGGAAGGTTTCCGGCAGCGTCGTCACCGGGCCATGGTGCTCGACGCGGGCGTAGCGGCGGGCGGGAATGTGCAGTTCCACCATCCCGTCGGGCAGGCGGGCATCGCTGCCCACCGGCAGGCCGGCGACGTAACGCCACTGACCGTCCGCCAACGGCTCGCATACGCCGAACGTGCCGACCGGGTCATGCAGGCGGTCGATCTCGGGTTCCCTGGGCTCGAAGCGCTCCCACATCTGGGCGATGGAGCCTTCTTCTCCTTGCTGCCAGCCCATGCCCATGATCCGCAGGGCGGGGTAGTCGACCGGTTCGGGCACTTGCAGGGCCGGCATCCCCCGATCCGGCTGCGCAAGGTAGCGGGTCAGCTGGCCGAGCACGTTCTCGCTGCGCTGGATGTCCGCCCGCAATTGCCGGGCGTGGGTTTCCAGGGTCTCGCGCATGGCGCCGACGCTGTCGAGCGCGCCGCCTTCGGCCAGCGAGCGGATGTCGTCCAGCGCCATGCCCAGGCCCTTGAGCCAGAGGATCCGGCCGAGGGCGACGATCTGATCCGGGCGGTAGTAGCGGTAGCCGTTGTCGCGCCCGGTGAGCGCCGGGCTGAACAGCCCGATGCTGTCGTAGTGGCGCAGGGTCTTGGTGGTGAGCCCGTGGCAGCGGGCCATTTGTCCGATGGTCAGCATGTATCTTTCCTTTTTTTGGCTGCTGGGGACTCACGGTAAGGCTTGCCCTTAGGGCAAGCTCAATCCCCCAGCGCCTCGCCTTCGCGGCGCGGATCCGCCCCGCCTTCCAGCGATGCCTTTCCTTGCGCATCCCTGACCCGGACGATGGCCTGGGTGCCGCTGGTCATGTCGATCTCGCTCACCGTGTGCCCCCGGGCCTTGAGCGCCTGGATCAGGGCCGGGCTGAACTGGCCCTGTTCCAGCTCCGTGGGGCCGTTGCGGCTGCCGAAGTTGGGGAGGCTGATGGCGCCTTGGGCGTCGAGGTTCCAGTCGAGCAGGCCGACGGTGGTCTTGGCCACGTACTCGATGATCTGCGAACCGCCGGGGGAGCCGACCGTGGCGACGAACCCGCCGCTGGCGCGGTCGAAGATCAGGGTCGGCGCCATCGACGAGCGCGGGCGTTTGCCGGGCTCGACGCGGTTGGCGACTTTCTGTCCGTTCTCCTCGGGGATGAACGAGAAGTCGGTCATCTGGTTGTTCAGCAAGAAGCCCTGGACCATCAGGTGCGAGCCGAAGGCGGCTTCGATGGTGGTGGTCATGGAGATCGCGCCGCCGAAGTCATCCACCGCCACCACTTGCGAGGTGGAGATGCGCAGCGGCGAACGGTCCGGTGCATAGGCCACCTGCACCCCCGGCGGCGTGCCCGGCCGGGCGCTGCCCATGCTGCGCTCGCCGATCAGGCCGGCGCGGCCGGCCAGGTAGCCCGGATCCACCAGGCCCTTGACCGGCACCGGCACAAAGTCAGTGTCGGCCACGTACTGCGCGCGGTCGGCGTAGGCCAGGCGTTCGGCCTCGGCGATCAGGTGCACGGCTTCGGGGGCGGGCTCAATGCCGGCGGGCAGGTCGGTCTTGCGGGGCTTGAGCGGCGTCAGCGCCAGGCGCGGATCGCGGCTCTCGAGGGCCTGCAAGGTGCCGAGGATCTGCGCCACGGCAATCCCCCCCGAGGACGGCGGCGGCATCCCGCAGACCTGCCAGCGCTTGTAGTCGGTGCACAGCGGCGCGCGCTCCTTGGCCTGATAGCGGGCGAGGTCGTTCAGCGACAGGCTGCCGGGGTTGGCGTGGCCCTGCACCTTGGCGACGATCTCTTCGGCGATCGGGCCCTTGTAGAGCGCATCGGCGCCTTCGCGGGCGATGCGCTTGAGCACGGCGGCCAGCTCGGGATTGCGCAGGCGCGTGCCGACGGCCTTGACGCTGCCGTCGGCATTGAGGAAATACCTGGCCATGTCCGGCGATCGGGCGATCACAGGGTCGGACGCCAGCAGCGAATGCAGGCGGGGAGAAATGGCGAAGCCATCCTCGGCGAGTTTGATCGCCGGCTCGAACAGCGTCGCCCACGGCAGGCGGCCGTGCTGCCGGTGCGCCAGCTCCAGTGCCCGCATCACGCCGGGCGTGCCGACCGAGCGCCCGCCGATCTGCGCCTGGGGGAACGGCATCGGTGTGCCGTCCGCCCGCAGGAACAGCTTTTCGGTGGCCCCGGCCGGCGCGGTTTCGCGCCCGTCATAGGTGCGCACCTGCTTGCCGTCCCACAGCACGATCATCGCGCCGCCGCCGATGCCCGAGGATTGCGGCTCGACCAACGTCAGCACCGCCTGCATCGCAATCGCCGCATCGATGGCCGAACCGCCCTTGCGCAGCATCTCCCGGCCGGCCTCGGCGGCCAGCGGGTTCGCGGCGGCGGCCATGTGCCGGCTGGCGTGGCTGGCCTGAAGGCCGGTGCGGTAGCCGGAGGCGGCTTCCGGTGCCGGCGGCAGGGTCGAGGCGGGCGGGGCGTTGCAGGCGGCGAGGGTGAGGGCGCTGAGGATCAGGGGCAGGGCAGTCAGGCGAAAACGGCTCAGGGGCAGGGCTGGAAACACGCGGGCTTCTCCGTCCGTGGGGTGAAAAGACTGACGGACTGTATCGGCCGACCGTGCGGGACGCAAACCGCCGGGTACTTTCTCCTTCAAGCCCCGGTGGATTTTCTGTAGGGTCGAAGGCACACGTGACGCCAGAAAACCTACAAGAGGCCTCCATGGACAACGCATTTGCCACACACACCGGCTACCGCCTTCAGCGCGAACGCTTTCTCGCCGCCGCGAACATCGCCGGGGCGACCCTTTCTTCCTACGCGCATCCGCTCAACGGGCCGTTCGGCGAACCGTTGAGCACCGATGTCGCGGTGCTGGGCGATCCCCAGGCCAAGCGGCGTCTGGTGGCCATCAGCGGCACGCACGGGGTGGAGGGCTATTACGGCTCCGACTGCCAGATCGACTGGCTGAAGCAGTTCACGCCTGACCAGTTGCCCAGGGATGTCGCGGTGGTGATGGTGCACCTGATCAACCCGTGGGGCACGGCGTGGCTGCGCAGGGTCAACGAGGACAACATCGACCTCAACCGCAATCACCTGGACTTCTCCCGACCGTTGCCGGACAACCGGGGCTATGCGGCGCTGCACGGGATCTATGCCTGCATGCAGCTCGACGGCCCCGAGCGGCAGCGGGCCGATGCCCTGCTTGACGCGCAGATCGCCGAACACGGCTGGCCGGCGGTGATGTCGATCGTCGAGGGCGGCCAGCACAGTCATCCCGACGGATTGTTCTATGGCGGGCGGGAACCGGCCTGGTCGAACCGCACCTTGCACCGCATCGTCCGGCAGCACCTGGCGGGCGCCGACACCGTGATGTGTTTCGACCTGCACACCGGCGCGGGCGAGTACGGCCACCCGATGCTGCTGACCATCACCCAAGCGCCCTATCCGGCACTGGCCCAGGCCCAAGCGGTTTACGGCCCGTGGCTGTACACGTTGCACACCGGCGCCGATACCTTGAGCGAAACCGGCGTCGCGGCGACGGCCACCGGCTACACCTCCCAGGCGCTGCTCGATGCGCTGCCGGACGTGCGGATGATGCCGTTCGTGATCGAATGCGGCACCTATCCGGGGGCGCAGGTGCACCGGCATCTGCGCGACGACCACTGGCTGCACCTGCACGGCGATCCGCTCAGTGCGCAGGGGCGCAAGATCAAGCTCAATCTGCTGGAGCAGTTCTACCCGGCGGATCCGGACTGGCGGGCGATGGTGGGGCTGCGCACCCGGCAGATTTGGGCGAGGGGGTTGGCGGCGCTGGGCGAGTGATGCCCGGCGCTTTTCTCGGGGCATAAAAAAACGGCCTACCTTTCGGTAAGCCGTTTTTAGTACTTGGTGGCTACACAGGGACTTGAACCCCGGACCCCAGCATTATGAATGCTATGCTCTAACCAACTGAGCTATGTAGCCAAGTGGCGCGCATTATTCACCCGTAATGCAGATGCGTCAAGCGCGAATTCAAAATATTTCTTCTTATTTTCAACCGCTTAACCCGCCGGGCCCGAAAAACGGGGGGAGGAGGGGTCAGCGCAGCTGGAATCTCGCGGTGTTGGCGCTCAGCGCACGGCTGCCTTCGCTCAACGTGTCGGCCGCCAGATTCACCGCCCGGGCCCCTTCGAGCAGGCGCAGCGCCGCCTGATCGACCTGCTGGATGTTGCCGCTGACCTCATCGGCGGTGCTCGCCTGTTCATCGACCGCCGTGGCGATCTGCGCCAGGGTGTCGGTGACGCTCTGCACGGCGCTGGCGATCTCGCCCAGGCGTTCGCCCAGGCCGGTGACCGCCTGGGCGTCCGATTGCGCCTGGCCGCAGGCGGCTTCCATCAGGCTCACCGCTTCGCCGACGGTGGTGCGCAGGCTGTCGACCGTCCCCGCGATTTGCGCCGTGGACGACTGCGTGCGCTGCGACAGGCTGCGCACTTCGTCGGCCACCACCGCGAAGCCGCGCCCCTGCTCGCCGGCGCGGGCCGCCTCGATGGCGGCGTTGAGCGCCAGCAGGTTGGTCTGTTCGGCCACGCCGCGGATGGTGTCGACCACCAACTGAATCTGCTGCCCCTGTTCGCTGACCCGGCCCAGCGCCGCCGCCGTTTCGTTCAGCCGCTGATTGAGCTGTTGGATGCTGGCGGTGGTGCGTTGGCTGTCGCGGCTGCTGTCGGCGGCGATGCGCCGGGTGTGCTGGGCGCTGCCGGACGCCTGCTCGCAGCTCTGCGCCACGCCCTGGGAGGTGGCGGCCAGTTGGGTGGCCGCCGCGGCGATCTGGCTGATCTGCGACTGCTGCGCCTCGACTTCGCTCAAGGCGCCGCTGGAGTGGTCGTTGAGGCTGCGCACGGCCTGGCTCAACTGCGCGGTCTCGTGATCGACCCCCAGCAGGCTGCCGCGCAGTTGCACCACGGCAACGTTGAGCGCGGTGCTGATCGACGCCAGCTCGTCGCGGCCCTGCACCGCCACTTGCAGGCTCAGGTTGCCGTCGCGCAGGGCTTCGGCGAGCAGGGTGATGCCGCTGGCGCTGCGGCGGATCGAGGCCTGCAAGCAGAGGAACAGGTACAGCGCCAGCAGCAACAGGCAGCCGAACACCGCCGCCACGACGATGAACTGGCGGATGGCCGAACCGTGGTAGTCGTCCAGCCGCCCGTCGAGCGAGACCAGCGATTGCTGGCGCAGCGTCGCCAGGTTGCCGAGCAGGGCGTCGAGGCTGCGCTCGAAGTCGTCCGGCTTGAGGTTGATGCTGCCGCCGAACACGCCGTCGTCCAGCACCTTGAGGCCGGCATCGAGCTGCTTGAGGCTGTCGTGGTATTGCGCGGACCATCCTTGCAGGCTGCTCGGCAGGCGCGCTTCCAGCAGGCTGGCGGTCTTCACCAGTTGCTCGCGGGCGTCGCCGATGCGGCTGCGCAGGTCACGCAACTGCAAGCGGCTTTGCAGGGTGAACTGGCCGGACACGACCGAGGCCTGCCCGACTGCCGCCAGGCGCCCGACCCGTTCGATCAGGTCCGGCGCATGCTGGGTGGAAATCTGCGTCAACAGGTAGGTCTCCAGCCACGGCGCCAGGGTCAGGCGGTTGTCCATGGCGATCTGCTCCCGCAGCGCCTGGAGGGCGCTGAGGGCATTGGTGAAGCGGTCGTAGCCGTCCGGCCACCAGCCGACGCTGCCCAGGCTTTTCGAGTCCAGGCCGCCCAGCGCGGTCTGCAGGGCCTGGTAGCGGGTCAGGGTTTCGCCGCCGGCGCCTTCAGCCTGCAAGGCGTTGCCCAGATCGACCGTCGCCTGTGCGACGGCGGGCTGCACGCCATCGAACGCAGCCATCGCGGCGAGGGTGGCGGGCGTCGGCTGGCGGTTGGTTTCCGTGGCGCGCCAGCGGGCGGCGCGGTCGCGTTGGGCGGTGAGCAGGTTGTCCAGCGCGTCGAGGGCCAGCAACTGGCGGACGCCGGCCCGTTCGCCGGCGATGAGGTTGAGTCTGTCGCGGTAGTCCTGGCCGATCATCAACAGGCTGCCGGCCAGCGGCAGGATGAACAGCAGAAACAACAGCTGGAATTTGCGTGCGAAACCGAAGCGCCCCAGCAAACCGATCCCCGGCGATAAAAAAGCCTGCATGCCCCATGACTCCTCTGGACACCGCGCACCATCGGCGTGCGTCGCGGTCGTCGCGACCTCGACCGGTGCCCTGCTAAAAGGCCTCGAAAGTTCACTCTCGCCCGCTCTGTGGGCCGGCTCTGTAGCGAAACTTCCCATTCTCGGTCCCCTTTGTAAGGGGCCGCGTTCAAGGGGACAGACAAGGCAAGATTCAGACCATGGCGTTGCGCTATCACCTTCGCGGCGATGAACGTCTAGTTCGTTAGCTGGCTAAGGGGATGGCGCGGGCGCACCGAAAAATGGCACATTGACGCACCTGCCTGCGTGCACCCATCCGCTGTCCGGAAATTCCCATGGCCATCAGTAATGTCCAGTCCGCCGCTTCGGCGTCGGCACCTCCCCAAAGCAGCCCACTGGTGATGCGCATCATCGGCGCCGTGGCGCTGGCGCATTTGATCAATGACCTGATCCAGTCGGTGCTGCCGTCGATCTACCCGATGCTCAAGGCCAACTACGGCTTGAGCTTCACCCAGGTCGGCCTGATCACCTTGACCTTCCAGCTGACCGCTTCGCTGCTGCAGCCGTGGGTCGGCTACCACACCGACCGGCATCCTAAGCCGTGGCTGCTGCCGGCGGGCTCCGTGTGCACGCTGGTCGGCATCGTGATGATGTCGATGGTCGGCAGTTTCCCGCTGATCCTGCTGGCGGCGGCGCTGATCGGCATCGGCTCATCGACCTTTCACCCAGAAGCGTCCCGCATCGCGCGGCTGGCGTCGGGCGGGCGTTTCGGCCTGGCGCAATCGACGTTCCAGGTCGGCGGCAACGCGGGTTCGGCCTTCGGTCCGTTGCTGGCGGCGGCGATCATCATTCCCTTTGGCCAAGGCAACGTGGCGTGGTTCGGGCTGTTCGCCGTGTTTGCGCTGTTCGTGCTGTACCGCATCAGTCGCTGGTACGCCCATCACCTGAACCTGTTCAGGCTCAAGGCCGGTCAGGCGGCGACTCACGGATTGTCGAAGGGCAGGGTGACCGCTGCGCTGGTGGTGCTGGGGCTTTTGGTGTTCTCCAAGTATTTCTACATGGCGAGCCTGACCAGTTACTTCACCTTCTACCTGATCGAGAAGTTCGACCTGTCGGTGGCCAGCTCGCAGCTGCACCTGTTCCTGTTCCTCGGCGCGGTAGCGGCAGGGACGTTCTTCGGCGGGCCGATCGGCGACCGGATCGGACGCAAGGCGGTGATCTGGTTCTCGATCCTCGGCGTGGCGCCGTTCACCTTGCTGATGCCCCACGTCGACCTGTTCTGGACCAGTGTGCTCAGCGTGGTGATCGGCTTCATCCTCGCCTCGGCGTTCTCCGCGATCGTGGTGTACGCCCAGGAGCTGGTGCCGGGCAACGTCGGGATGATCGCCGGGGTGTTCTTCGGGCTGATGTTCGGCTTCGGCGGGATCGGCGCGGCGCTGCTGGGGCATCTGGCGGACATTTACGGCATCGAGCATGTGTACCTGCTGTGCTCGTTCCTGCCGCTGCTCGGGGTGTTGGCGATCTTCTTGCCGCGCACTAAGAAGGCCTGATACCGAGCCTGCTGGCGATGGCGCCCTCACTGCCGCCATCGCCAGCAGGCTGGCTCCCACAGGAATCGCGGGTGTCAGCAGAGTGGGCGGTCGCCGCCAATCCTGTGGGAGCTGGCTTGCCAGCGATAGTGCCGGCACTGCTGGCATCTCTGTCATCTGACCTGCCGCCATCGCTGGCAAGCCAGTTCTCACAGGGTTCCTTGGCGGGTGACAGGCACAAAAAAGCCGCGTATCGAACGCGGCTTTTTCATGGGCGCTGTGTGTTACACGTTGAAGCGGAAGTGCATCACGTCGCCGTCTTTGACGATGTAGTCCTTGCCTTCCAAGCGCCATTTGCCGGCTTCCTTGGTGCCGGCTTCACCCTTGTACTGGATGAAGTCGTTGTAGGCGATGACCTCGGCGCGGATGAAGCCTTTCTCGAAGTCGGTGTGGATCACGCCGGCGGCCTGCGGCGCGGTGGCGCCCACGCGTACGGTCCAGGCGCGGACTTCCTCGACACCGGCGGTGAAGTAGGTCTGCAGGTGCAGCATTTCGTAGCCGGCGCGGATCACGCGGTTCAGGCCAGGCTCTTCCAGGCCCAGGGCCTCGAGGAACATGTCCTTCTCTTCGCCGTCGTCCAGCTCGGCGATTTCCGCTTCGATCTTGTTGCACACCGGAACCACCACGGCGCCTTCTTCTTCGGCGATGGCCTTGACCACGTCCAGGTGCGGGTTGTTCTCGAAGCCGTCTTCAGCGACGTTGGCGATGTACATGACCGGTTTGGTGGTCAGCAGGTGGAAGCCCTTGATGATCGCCTTTTCCTCGGCGCTCATGTTCTTCATCAGGCTGCGCGCAGGCTTGCCTTCGGTGAAGTGCGGGATCAGCTGTTCCAGCAGGGCCTTCTGGGCCACCGCATCCTTGTCGCCGCCCTTGGCGTTGCGGGCGACCTTCTGCAGTTGCTTCTCGCAGCTGTCGAGGTCGGCGAAGATCAGTTCCAGGTCGATGATCTCGATGTCGCGTTTCGGATCGACGCTGTTGGAGACGTGGATCACGTTCTCGTCTTCGAAGCAGCGCACCACGTGGGCGATGGCGTCGGTCTCGCGGATGTTGGCCAGGAACTTGTTGCCCAGGCCTTCACCTTTCGACGCACCGGCCACCAGGCCTGCGATGTCGACGAATTCCATGGTGGTCGGCAGGATGCGCTTCGGATTGACGATTTCCGCCAGGGCGTTCAGGCGCGGATCCGGCATCGGCACGATGCCGCTGTTCGGCTCGATGGTGCAGAAGGGGAAGTTCTCGGCCGCGATCCCGGACTTGGTCAGGGCGTTGAACAGGGAGGACTTGCCGACCTTAGGCAGGCC
>NZ_JBIVHR010000072.1:0-31739 GCF_044749305.1 Pseudomonas sp. NPDC089534
CTTCACCGCGACCAACCCCGACATCCTGAAAGTCGCGCGGGACGCCAACTCGGCGACCTTCCTGACCTTCCAGTCGTTCGGCATCGCCGCCCTGATCTACCTGACCGTCACCTTTGCGCTGGTCGGCCTGTTCCGCCTCGCCGAACGCCGATGGCTGGCCTTCCTCGGGCCGACCCACTAGGACACCTTTGCAATGCGCCATCAGATGCATGACCTGCTGGCCCCGCTGCCGGGGACCGCACGCCAGATCCACAGCTTCCACTTCGGCCCGCAGAAGGGCCAAGGCAAGATCTACATCCAGTCCTCGCTGCACGCCGACGAACTGCCCGGCATGCTGGTGGCCTGGCACCTCAAGCAACGGCTGGCGGAGCTGGAGGCCGCCGGTCGCCTGCGCAGCGAAATCGTGCTGGTGCCGGTGGCCAACCCGGTCGGCCTGGAACAAGTGCTGATGGACGTGCCGCTGGGCCGCTACGAGCTGGAAAGCGGGCAGAACTTCAACCGCTGGTTCATCGACCTCAGCGAGGAGATCGGCAACGACGTCGCCGAGCGGCTGGGCGACGATCCCCGGCGCAACCTCGAACTGATCCGCGCCAGCCTGCGCGACGCCCTCGGCCGCCAGACCGCCGCCACCCAACTGCAGTCCCAGCGCCTGACCCTGCAGCGGCTGGCCTGCGATGCGGACATGGTGCTGGACCTGCACTGCGACTTCGAGGCCGTCACCCACCTCTACACCACGCCGGAGGCCTGGCCGCAGGTCGAGCCGCTGGCCCGCTACATCGACGCCCAGGCCAGCCTGCTGGCCACCGACTCCGGCGGCCAGTCGTTCGATGAGTGCTTCACGCTGCTCTGGTGGCAGCTGAAGGAGCGCTTCGGCGAACGCTTCGACATTCCGCCCGGCAGTTTTTCGGTGACGGTCGAACTGCGCGGCCAAGGCGACGTCAGCCATCCGCTGGCCGAACGGGACAGCCAGGCGCTGATCGATTACCTGACGCACTTCGGCGCGATCGCCGGCGAACCGGCGCCGCTGCCGCCGCTGCCCTGCCCCGCCACGCCGCTGGCCGGGGTCGAGCCGGTCGCCACGGCGGTCGGCGGCCTGCTGGTGTTCACCGCCACGCCGGGCCAATACCTGGAGGCCGGCCAACAGATCGCCGACATCATCGACCCGATCACCGACCGGGTGACGCCCGTCCACTGCACCGTCGCCGGCCTGCTGTATGCGCGCTCGCTGCGCCGCATGGCCACCGCCGGCATGGTCATCGCCCATGTGGCCGGCGCCGAAGCCTACCGCAGCGGCTATCTGCTTTCGCCTTGAGGATGTCTGTTCCATGTACAAACTGACTGTTGAAGACCTGCACAAAAGCTACGGCGACCATCAGGTGCTCAAAGGCGTCTCGCTCAAGGCCAAGACCGGCGACGTGATCAGCCTGATCGGCGCCAGCGGTTCGGGCAAGAGCACCTTCCTGCGCTGCATCAACTTCCTCGAACAGCCCAACAGCGGCGCGATGAGCCTCGACGGCCAGTCGATCCGCATGGCCAGCGACCGCCACGGCATGCACGTCGCCGACCCGGATGAGCTGCAGCGCCTGCGCACCCGCCTGGCCATGGTGTTCCAGCACTTCAACCTGTGGAGCCACATGACCGTGCTGGAAAACATCACCATGGCCCCGCGCCGGGTGCTGGGCTGCAGCAAGGCCGAGGCCGAAGACCGTGCCCGCCGCTACCTGGACAAGGTCGGCCTGCCGGCACGGGTGGCCGACCAGTACCCGGCTTTCCTTTCCGGCGGCCAGCAGCAGCGGGTGGCCATCGCCCGGGCGCTTGCGATGGAGCCGGAAGTGATGCTGTTCGACGAGCCGACCTCGGCCCTCGACCCGGAACTGGTCGGCGAAGTGCTCAAGGTGATCCAGGGCCTGGCCGACGAAGGCCGCACCATGATCATGGTGACCCACGAAATGAGCTTCGCGCGCAAAGTGTCCAGCCAGGTGCTGTTCCTGCACCAGGGGCTGGTGGAAGAGGAAGGCGCACCGGAGGACGTGCTGGGCAACCCGAAGAGCGAGCGGCTCAAGCAGTTCCTCAGCGGCAACCTCAAGTAGCCTGGGCCGGAACGCAAAACGGCCGGTCAACGGAAGTCGCTTCGGCTTTCGTTGACCGGCCATTCATCGGGGCCGTCGCTCAGGCGACGGGCGCTGGCGGCGGCTCGTCCGGCAAGGTGGGCTCGCCGGGCTCGGTCGGATCTTCATTGGGCGTGTCGGGGTCGGGCTGACCGGGAATGCCCCCGGCCATGCCGACAGTCGGGTGTGCCAGCAACGACCAGGCCAACACCCCGACCTGATTGGGCTCGAGCCGTGCCAGTTCGGCGGTGATTCGCGGATCGATCTTCATGGGGCCCTCCTCGGCGAAGGCCCGCTCTGCACGCGGCAAAACGGGCGGTACACCCCATAGAGTGTCCACCCGCCGAAGAATTCCCGGCAAATGCCGGACGGACGGATCAGGTGCGCGGCAGGGTCACGCCGCGCTGGCCCTGGTACTTGCCGCCGCGATCCTTGTAGGAGACTTCGCATTCCTCATCGGATTCCAGGAACAGCATCTGCGCCACGCCTTCGTTGGCGTAGATCTTGGCCGGCAGGTTGGTGGTGTTCGAGAACTCCAGGGTCACGTGGCCTTCCCACTCAGGCTCCAGCGGCGTGACGTTGACGATGATGCCGCAGCGGGCGTAGGTGCTCTTGCCCAGGCAGATGGTCAGCACGTTGCGCGGAATGCGGAAGTATTCGACGGTGCTGGCCAGGGCGAAGGAGTTCGGCGGAATGATGCACACGTCGCTGTGGATGTCGACGAAGCTGCCGGCGTCGAAGTTCTTCGGATCGACGATGGCCGAATTGATGTTGGTGAACACCTTGAAATGATTGGTGCAACGCACGTCGTAGCCGTAGCTCGACACACCGTAGGAAATCACGCGGCTGTCGTCGCTGCCGCGCATCTGGCGCTCGACGAACGGTTCGATCATGCCGTGTTCCTGCGCCATGCGGCGAATCCACTTGTCCGATTTGATGCTCATGGCGGGTGTCCTGAATAACGAGGTGGAAAAAATCTGTCCGGCATCTTACCGGGCGCGTCGCCGGGTTCAAAGTCCGGAGGTGCGATTCTCGCCGAACAGGCAGGATTTACGGGGCCTGGCGACGAACCGTCACACCGCCGGTCCCGAAAACGGAGAAACCTTCGCAAGAAGCATTGGCACGTTCATGAAAAAGGGTTAAGGTGGCGCCACTGTGCTGCTTGTGTCACTGAGAATCTCTCCACGATATGTTGAATTTCGATCCAACCGTCTACAAGAATTTTTCCTGCTCTTTGCACTCAGTCTCGGCCAGGGTTCTTCCTGAGTCGCAGTAATCTTTGTTCAAGGAGTTTCACCATGTCCAATCGCCAAACCGGTACCGTTAAGTGGTTCAACGATGAAAAAGGCTTCGGCTTCATCACTCCACAATCCGGTGACGACCTGTTCGTACACTTCAAAGCCATCCAGGCTGACGGTTTCAAAACCCTGAAAGAAGGCCAGCAGGTTTCTTTCATCGCTACCCGCGGTCAGAAAGGCATGCAAGCTGAAGAAGTACAAGTTATCTAACTTGTCGCTTTAGCGAAAAAGAGCCCCGCCCTCAAAGCGGGGCTTTTTTGTGGGCGCCTGTTTATTGCTCACGCAAAAAAACGCAGCCCGACGGCTGCGTTTTTTTGTGGGCGGCGTTACCAGGCCACACCGAACCCGGCGGTGTAGCGGGTCTTGTTCAGATCCGCGTCGTTGGTGCCGCTGATGATGTCGCGCTCGGCCTTGACGTTCAGCGATGCCCAGTCGGTGACCTTGTAGCGCAGGCCCATCTCCGCATCCAGGGCGTAGTTCGCGACATCGGACAACGGCTTGCCGACTTCGCCGTTGGTGAAGAACTCCACCTTCTTGCCGATCAGATAGCGGTTGTAGTCCCACTTCACCGCCACCGAGTAGAAATTGTCCTTGCTGCCGTCGCGGTACTCGTAGTCCGTGCGGTTGAACAGCGAACCCAGCGAGAACGCCCCCAGCTCGTCATCCCAGAACTGATAGCCGGGACCGGTGCCGACCACCCGCTGGCGCGCCAACTCTTCGATATGGTCGCGCTTGTAGTTCAGGCGGCCTCGCCAGAACCACTGGTCGGTGAGGAAGCGGTCGAGGGAATACTCGGCGCGCCAGTTGTCGGTGGTGGTTACGTCGTCCTGCACCTCGCGGTTGTATTCGCCTTCGGCGGTGTGCCGCCAGCGGCCATGGCGCGCGGAGGTCTTGAAGCCGATGTCGTAGTCGTCGGTATCCTTTTCGGCCCGCTGATAATCCAGCGCCAGGTCGACGTTGCCCTTCCACACCAGATCCTCGACCACCGGCTTGGGCTTGAGGATCTGCTGAATGCTCGCCAGCTCGACGGTCCTCGGCGCCTCGCCGTTGGCCAGGGTGACCTTGCCGTCGCCGGCGGCGGTCAGCGACTTGGCCTTCTCGCCGCTGTAGGCATCCTGCTTGACCAGCAGCTCCTGGTCGCTCTCCAGGGTCTTGACCTGTTTCCAGTCGATCGTGACGGCGCCTGCATACGGGGTCTGGATCAGCAGCTTGCCACCGTCGAACAGCGTGATCTTGCCGCTCAGCTTGTCGCCGTTGTTCAGCCATACGGTGTCGGCAAACAGGGGGGTGGATGCGCTGAAGACAGCGAGGCACAGCAGGGTTCTGGACAACATAAGCGAATCGGAAGCTCGAGTTTGCGTAAAAAAAGGCCGGCATTATCCGTAGGAATAAGGCCCTGACAACGACTGACATGACTATTTCTGTTGAGTTCATTTCTCAATTGCCCCTGCACCGATTACGCTTAAAGGCATCAAGGCGATTGTTATGCAGAACCGTTCAGGAACCGCGGACGTGACAGACCCGATCCCCCCCGACGAAAGCCAGGCGCAAATCCGACGCACGGCACTCTACTCGACCCTGGCCCAGGTGCCCGAAGGCAAGGTCGTCAGCTATGGTCAATTGGCCGAACTGGCCGGGTTGGGGCGCGCCGCCCGCTGGGTCGGCCGCACCCTGAGCCAACTGCCCGGCGACACCCGGCTGCCGTGGCACCGCGTGCTCGGCGCCGGCGGCCGCATCAGCCTGCCGGCCGGCAGTCCGTCGGGGGACGAACAACGGGCGCGGTTGCGCATGGAAGGCGTCACCGTCCTGAACAATCGTGTGGATATTCGGCGCCATGGCTGGCGTCCGGTAGAGCACAGCGGTTAGAGTGCGCGCTTTGTTTTCGCAATCTTGAGGCAGACTTCAGCCCATGCCCCGTAAAACCTGGCGCGCCGCCCTTGCCGCCTATGCCAGTCCTTCGACGCTCGTGCTGTTGTTGCTGGGTTTCGCCGCCGGCCTGCCGTACATGCTGGTGTTTTCAACGCTGTCGGTCTGGCTGCGCGAAGCCGGCGTGGCCCGCGAAACCATCGGCTACGCGAGCCTGATCGGCCTGGCCTACGCGTTCAAGTGGGTCTGGTCACCGCTGCTCGACCAATGGCGCCTGCCGCTGCTGGGCAAACTGGGGCGCCGCCGTTCCTGGCTGGTGCTGTCGCAGTCGCTGGTGATCCTCGGCCTGGTCGGCATGGGCTTCTGCGATCCGCAGAAGCACCTGTCCTGGCTGATCGCCATCGCCGTCATCGTCGCGTTCGCCTCCGCCACCCAGGACATCGCCGTCGACGCCTATCGCCTGGAGATCGCCGACGACAACCGCCAGGCTGCGCTCGCCGCCAGCTACATGTCCGGCTACCGGGTCGCCGCCCTGCTGGCGACCGCCGGCGCACTGTTCTTCGCCGAGGGTTTCGGCTCCACCGGTTTCAATTACCAGCATTCGGCCTGGACCGGCACCTACGTCCTGTTCGGCGTCCTGATGGTGCCGGCGCTGCTCACCTCCCTGCTGATGCGCGAGCCGCCCGTGCCGCTGCGCACCCAGTTGCAGGCCGGCCGCTACACCTTCATGCACCAGCTGATGTCGGTGTTCGTGCTGATCATCCTGCTGGTGTCCGTGCCGGCGATGTTCACCCAGCTCTACAACACCGACTTCGCCAGCGTGCTGTTCGAAGGCGTCAGCCCGCTCGACCTGCTGCTGGAGGATCGCGCGTTCCTGCGGGCCATCCTCTACACCACCCTCACCTGCCTGTGCCTGTCGGCCATGGGGCGGCGGGGCCTGGCGCCGGTGCTGACGCCGGTCAACGACTTCATCCTGCGCTACCGTTGGCAGGCCCTGCTCCTGCTCGGCCTGATCGCCACCTATCGGATGTCCGACACGGTGATGGGCGTGATGGCCAACGTGTTCTACATCGACCAGGGTTTCACCAAGGATCAGATCGCCAGCGTCAGCAAGATCTTCGGCCTGATCATGACCCTCGTCGGCGCCGGCATGGGCGGCCTGCTGATCGTGCGTTTCGGCATCCTGCCGATCCTGTTCATCGGCGGCGCGGCCTCGGCCGCCACCAACCTGCTGTTCCTGATGCTGGCCGACATGGGCCCGAACCTGAAGATGCTGGTGTTGACGATTTCCCTGGACAACTTCAGCTCGGGCCTGGCCACCTCGGCGTTCGTCGCCTACCTGTCGAGCCTGACCAACCTCAAGTTCTCCGCCACCCAGTACGCCCTGCTCAGCTCGATCATGCTGCTGCTGCCGCGGCTGATCGGCGGCTACTCCGGCGTGATGGTGGAGAAGTTCGGCTACCACAACTTCTTCCTCATCACCGCGATGCTCGGCGTGCCGACCCTGGTGCTGATCGCCCTGCACTGGTTCCAGGAAAGCCGCCGCGAAGGCCCGACACCGACGCCCGAGCCCGTGCAGACGCCGGTCGCGGAAGAGTCGTAGGACATTTCGCAGACGGCGGGACGATTCCCGCCGTTCTGCCCAGCCGCCGGCCGCACGCCTGTACGTCAGCAAATCTCGCCCGTACAATGCTCCGTTCATTTCCAGTCTCAGCAACCGACAACGGCCAATCATGCGCACCAGTCAATTTTTGCTCGCCACACAGAAAGAAACGCCTTCCGACGCGGTCGTGATCAGCCATCAGCTGATGCTGCGCGCCGGCATGATCCGCAAACTCGCTTCGGGCCTGTACACCTGGCTGCCGATGGGCTTGCGGGTGATGCGCAAGGTGGAAGCCATCGTCCGCGAAGAAATGGACGCCGCCGGCTCTCTGGAAGTGTTGATGCCGGGCACCCAACCGGCCGAACTGTGGCAGGAATCGGGACGCTGGGAAGAATACGGCCCTGAGCTGCTGCGCATCAAAGACCGCCACGGCCGCGACTTCTGCGCAGGCCCGACCCACGAAGAGGTCATCACCGACCTGATGCGCAACGAGCTGAGCAGCTACAAGCAGCTGCCGATCAACCTGTATCAGATCCAGACCAAGTTCCGTGACGAGATCCGCCCACGCTTCGGCCTGATGCGCGGCCGCGAATTCATCATGAAGGACGCCTACTCGTTCCACGCCGACCTGGCCTCGCTGCAGGTCACCTACGATCGCATGCACCAGGCGTACTGCAACGTGTTCACCCGCCTGGGCCTGAAGTTCCGCCCGGTGGAGGCCGACAACGGTTCCATCGGCGGCGCCGGCTCCCACGAGTTCCACGTGCTGGCCGAGTCCGGCGAAGACGACATCGTCTTCAGCAACGGCTCCGACTACGCCGCCAACATCGAGAAGGCCGAAGCCGTGCCGCGCGAGACCTCGCGCCCTGCACCGGCCGAAGCGCTGCGCCTGGTCGACACCCCGGACACCAAGACCATCGCGGCCCTGGTGGAGAAATTCGGCCTGCCGATCGAAAAGACCATCAAGACCCTGATCGTGCACGCCGAAGAAAAAGGCAAGCTGATTGCCCTGATCATCCGCGGCGACCACGAGCTCAACGAAATCAAGGCCGCCAACCAGCCTGGCGTGGCCAGCCCGCTGGTCATGGCCAGCGATGCGGAACTGCGTGACGCCATCGGCGCCGGCGCCGGTTCCCTCGGCCCGCTGAACCTGCCGCTGCCGATCATCATCGACCGCTCGGTCGAACTGATGAGCGACTTCGGCATCGGCGCCAACATCGACGACAAGCACTACTTCGGCGTGAACTGGGAGCGCGACCTGCCGGTGCCGGCCGTGGCCGACCTGCGCAACGTCGTGTCCGGCGACCCGAGCCCCGACGGCAAGGGTACCCTGGAGATCAAGCGCGGCATCGAAGTCGGGCACATCTTCCAGCTGGGCAACAAGTACAGCAAGGCGATGAAGTGCGAAGTGCTGGGCGAGAACGGCAAGCCGGTCACCCTGGAAATGGGTTGCTACGGCATCGGCGTATCCCGCGTGGTGGCGGCTGCCATCGAGCAGAACAACGACGACAAAGGCATCATCTGGAGCGACGCCCTGGCACCGTTCCAGATCGCCCTGGTGCCGCTGCGCTATGAAACCGATCTGGTGCGCGAAGCCACCGACAAGCTGTACGCGGAACTGACCGCCGCCGGCTTCGAAGTGCTGCTGGACGACCGCGACAAGAAAACCAGCCCGGGCATCAAGTTCGCGGACATGGAACTGATCGGCATCCCTCACCGGATCGTGGTCAGCGACCGTGGCCTCGCCGAAGGCAACCTGGAATACAAGAGCCGCACCGAAGCCGAGGCGCAGGCGCTGCCGGTTGCCGACGTGCTGTCCTTCCTGCAGGCCCGCATCCGCCGCTGAAACCAGATAGAGACGTCATGTTCAAGCGAAACACCTTAGGCCTCGGTGGTGCCGCCCTGTGCGGCACCCTGCTGGTCAGCGGCTGTGCCAACCACATGTCGCAACGCAGCGAGCACGAGGAACGGGTCGAGCGCAAACTGCTCGACCACAGCCTGCAGATCGATGTCGGCGAGCCCAAGGTGCTTGAGCTGCCGCAGCGGCGCGTGAAGATCCACGAGCAGAAGACCTTCGAGGTCACCGAGTTCGAGGTCACCCGTCATTACGACCGCTACACGCCTTACCAGCCCTGGCGGGAGATCTACGAGATCCCGCTGGGTGCGGTGGCGGTGGTGGCCGGCGTCGGCGCCAACGTGGTCAACGTGTTCGCCCTCGGCAACCTGCCGGACAGCGTGACCAAGGACTGGCTGAGCTACGGCTTCGCCGGGCTCAACCCGTTCATGAACGTGCAGTCCCACGGCCGTGCGCAACAGAACCTGGCCGGCATCGACGAAGTCCAGCGCGACAAGCGCACGGAATACTCGAGCCTGCCCTGGAGCGAGCGCCCGGTTCAGGTCAAGGCCGGCAAGCAGACCTTCGACATGACCACCGACCGCAACGGCGTGCTGCGCCTGAACCTGCTGGACAGCCCGTTCGCCGAGCATGACCTCAATCACCTGGGCAAACTGCAGATCAGCGTCGAAGACGCCAAGGACGACGTGCACACCGACTCGTCGCTGGCGATCAGCAATCACCTGCGCGGCAAGCTGCTGGAGGCCCATGCGCTGATCTACGACGATCTGGAAGACGACGAAGTGAGCCAGTGGGTGCACCGGGTCAAACGCCTGTCGGAACTGGGCTTGGAGGAAGAGGCCAGCGAACTGGAACAGAGCCTGATCGAACTGACCCGCAACGATCCGGAGCTGCAGACCGAATTCCTCAAGTCCCTGACCAAGGATGCCGGTCGGCTGGTGGCGGATCCGGGGCCGAACTGAGAACAAAGCTGTGGGAGCCAGCCTGCTGGCGAAGGCGGTCTGCCTGACGGGCCGCCTTCGCCAGGCTCCATCACCGGATCAGCGCTCAAACAGCTCCATCTGCTCAAACCCGCCCCGCAAATCCTCCAGCCTCACCCCCACTCCCAACAACCGCACCGGTTTGCCGCCGCGGTTGAACGCCTGGGTCAGCATCAGCTGATAACTGCCCAGATCCCGCCCCGCCCCGGCCTGCTCCAATGTGGTCTGGGTGAAATCATGGAACTTCACTTTGACGAACGGCTTGCCCGGCCGGTAGCTGCTGTCGATCCGCGCCATGCGGGTCTTGAGGGTCTCCAGCAGTTCCGGGAGCTTATCCAGGCAACTGCGCAGATCCGGGAGATCGACGTCGTAGGTGTTTTCGACGCTGATCGACTGACGGCGGCTGTCGTTGTGCACCTGCCGCTCATCGATCCCACGGGCCAGGCTCCAGAGCCGCTCACCGAAACTGCCGAACTCGCGCACCAGCGCCAACTTGTCCCACTCGCGCAACTGCCGGCAGTCATCGATGCCCAGCTTATGCAACTTGTCGGCGGTGACCTTGCCCACGCCGTGCAACTTGCCGACCGGCAATCCGGCGACGAAGTCCTCGACCTGATCCGGCGTGACGACGAACAGGCCGTTGGGCTTTTTCCAGTCGCTGGCGATCTTGGCCAAAAACTTGTTCGGCGCCACCCCGGCGGACACCGTGATGTGCAGCTGATTGGACACCCGCCTGCGGATGTCCTGGGCAATCCGCGTGGCGCTGCCGCTGAAATGCGCGCTGTCCGACACATCGAGGTAGGCCTCGTCCAGCGACAGCGGTTCGATCAGGTCGGTGTAATCGCGAAAGATCGTGTGGATTTCCTTCGAAGCCTCTCTATAGGCGTCCATCCTCGGCTTGACGATGGTCAGATCCGGACACAGCTTCAACGCATGCCCGGACGACATCGCCGAACGCACGCCATAGGCACGCGCCTCGTAGTTGCAGGTGGCGATCACCCCCCGGCGATCCGGCGAACCGCCCACTGCCAAGGGCTTGCCGGCCAGGCTCGGGTCGTCACGCATCTCGATGGCGGCGTAGAAACAATCACAGTCGATGTGGATGATTTTTCGCTGGGTCATGACAGAAAGGAAAACATGGCAAGCCGGATCGGCAGTATCTCACTGACAACTGTATATAGCACCAGTGGTCTGAACGTTCTTTTCCACCCGTAGGAAATCCAAACCGAATTTATTTCCTCAATCGACTTTCATCGGGCAATAGAGCTGAAACCCTTGCCCCACCTGCCCTGCGGCCTTCCGAAAACGCCAGGAAAAGCGCTAAGCATTTGAAGCTGAAAAGATTTTTCCGCATTCGAAGTTGACACTCCGGAAATCCTCTGTAGAATGCCGCCACATCAGACGCGGGATGGAGCAGCCTGGTAGCTCGTCGGGCTCATAACCCGAAGGTCGTCGGTTCAAATCCGGCTCCCGCAACCAAACATCAGAAAAGGCCACTTGAAAAAGTGGCCTTTTTTGTGCGCGTGTGTTTTTCGCGCGCAACAGAAATCCTTGCGGTTGAGCCACTTAGCGCTCCACCTGCGACCGTTTGCCCGAATTCCACACTAATTTGACCCTTATCCGCATTAGCGGTTGACACTGCGCCGCCGGTCTGTAGAATGCCGCCTCACAGACGCGGGATGGAGCAGCCTGGTAGCTCGTCGGGCTCATAACCCGAAGGTCGTCGGTTCAAATCCGGCTCCCGCAACCAAACATCAAAGAAGGCTACTCGAAAGAGTGGCCTTTTTTGTATCTGTGGAAAAAGTCCTTTCGCAACAATGATCTGTCATCGTGCAGTGAACCCTTCAGGATCCTCAGACCCGCCGCACAGCGACTATGCTTGAGTCGCGGGCCGGTGCCTGCGATCCGGAAACCGCCCTCGCCGCCATCCGGCGGGAGGCGTAGTATTTTGTGATTATTTTTTTCTACAGGGATTGGTAACTTGGCTGGATACCCCCATCCTGTCGCGCACAATCCACGAGGTGATTGATGCGCGCCAACTCGTCTGATCCACAAGACACCGTCACAGCGAACCAACCGATCAAGACCGAGCGCCTGCGCTTGCTGGATCGGTTGAGCAAATACCGCCAGCCGATCGGCCTGGCGGTCACGCTGCTGCTGTTCGCCATCGCATTGATCGCGTGCCGTCACCTGCTGAGCGAACTCGATCTCGACGCCTTGCACGACTCGATCCTCGACGTGCCGAAGCCGGCCCTGCTCGGCGCCTTCGGCGCGACGGTCGCCGGCTTCATCATCCTGCTGGGCTACGAATGGTCCGCCAGCCGCTATGCCGGCGTGACGCTCGCGCCGCGCACCCTGGCCCTCGGCGGCTTCACCGCGTTCGCCATCGGCAATGCCATCGGCCTCTCGCTGCTGTCCGGCGGCTCGGTGCGCTACCGTCTGTATGCGCGCCATGGCCTCGGGGCGACGGAAGTCGCGCACATGACACTGTTCGCCAGCCTGTCGCTGGGCTGCGCCCTGCCGCCGCTGGCGGCGCTCGCCACCCTGAGCGACCTGCCGGCCGCCTCGCAGGCCCTGGGCCTGTCCGAGACCTTGCTCGGGACGGTCGCCGGCGCCGTGCTGCTGCTGGGCTCGATCCTGGTCATCGGCATCTACCGCCGTCGCCTGCCGGAGCAGCCCTATCCGGACAACCTGCTGGTCAAGGCCGGCCGCCGCACCCTGCGCCTGCCGGGCCGGCGCCTGACCTTCCTGCAACTGGTCATCACCGCCCTCGACGTCGCCGCCGCCGCCACCGTGCTGTACCTGCTGCTGCCGGAAGCCCCGCCGTTCGGCGCCTTCCTGCTGGTGTACCTGCTGGCGCTGGCCGCCGGCGTGCTCAGCCACGTGCCCGGCGGCGTCGGCGTGTTCGAAGCCATCCTGCTGGCCGCCTTCGCCGACAAGCTCGGCGCCGCGCCGCTGGCCGCCGCGCTGCTGCTCTACCGCCTGATCTATGTGGTGCTGCCGATGCTGGTGGCGTGCGTGCTGCTGCTGATCAACGAAGGCCAGCGCCTGTTCCAGTCCCAGACCCTGCGCGCCGCTTCCGGCCTGGCGGCGCCGATCCTGGCGGTGCTGGTGTTCCTGTCCGGCGTGGTGCTGCTGTTTTCCGGCGCCACCCCGGAGATCGACACGCGCCTTGAGCACATCGGGTTCCTGATCCCCCACCGCCTGGTCGATGCCTCGCACTTCGGCGCCAGCCTGATCGGCGTGCTGTGCCTGATGCTCGCCCAGGGCCTGCGCCGCCGGCTGTCGGCGGCATGGATGCTGACCACCATCCTGTTGCTGGTCGGCGCCCTGCTCTCCCTGCTCAAGGGGTTCGACTGGGAAGAAGCCACCCTGATGACCCTCACCGCCGCGCTGCTGGGGGTGTTCCGCCGTTCCTTCTATCGCCCGAGCCGCCTGACCGAGCTGCCGTTCTCGCCGCTGTACCTGGTGGCCAGCCTGTGCGTGCTGGGCGCATCGACCTGGCTGCTGCTGTTCGCCTACCAGGACGTGCCGTACAGCCATCAGCTGTGGTGGCAGTTCACCCTCGACGCCGACGCCCCGCGCGGCCTGCGCTCATTGCTCGGCGCTGCGGTGCTGTTGCTGGTGATCGCCCTGACCTGGCTGCTGCGCACCGCGCGCCCGGTGATCCACCTGCCGACCGCCGACGAACTCGACCGCGCCGCGAAAATCCTCATGGCCTCGTCGCAGCCCGACGGCGGCCTGTCCCTGACCGGCGACAAGGCGTTGCTGTTCCACCCCAACGATGAGGCGTTCCTGATGTACGCCCGCCGCGGCCGCAGCCTGGTGGCGCTGTACGACCCGATCGGCCCCGGCCAGCAGCGGGCGGAAATGATCTGGCAGTTCCGTGACCTGTGCGACATCCATCACGCTCGCCCGGTGTTCTACCAGGTGCGCGCCGAGAACCTGCCGTACTACATGGACATCGGCCTGACCGCGATCAAGCTCGGCGAAGAGGCCCGGGTCGATCTGCATCGCTTTGACCTGGAGGCCAAGGGCAAGGAGATGAAGGACCTGCGCTACACCTGGAACCGCGGCACCCGCGACGGCCTGTCGCTTGAGATCTTTGAGCCGGGCCAGGCGCCGATGGACGAGCTCAAGGTCATTTCCGATGCCTGGCTGACCGGCAAGAACGTGCGCGAGAAAGGCTTCTCCCTCGGCCGTTTCAGCGACGATTACCTGAAGCATTTCCGCATCGCGGTGATTCGCTTCGAAGGCCGTCCGGTGGCGTTCGCCAACCTGCTCGAGACCTACAGCCATGACCTGGCCAGCCTCGACCTGATGCGTTCGCACCCGGATGCGCCGAAGCTGACCATGGAGTTCCTGATGGTCGGCCTGATTCAACACTATAAGAGTCACGGATACGCGCGCTTCAGCCTGGGCATGGTGCCGCTGTCGGGGTTGCAGCCCCGGCGCGGGGCACCGCTGACCCAGCGTCTGGGCTCGATGGTATTCCGCCGTGGTGAGCAGCTGTACAACTTCCAAGGCTTGCGCCGTTTCAAAGACAAGTTCCAGCCTGATTGGGAACCCCGTTATATGGCCGTGCCCGCCGGACTCGATCCGCTGGTGGCGCTGGCCGACACTGCCGCCCTGATCGCGGGCGGCTTGACTGGATTGGTGAAACGCTGATGATTCAACGCTCCCTGAAGTACATCCTGGCCACGCTGATCGTGCTGGCCGTGATTGCCGGCGGCGGATTCTGGTACCTCAAACGCCCGGCACCGGAACCGACCCTCGAACTGCTCACCCCGGCCGACGGAGCGGCCATGACCCGCGTCATTCCCGGCACCACGCCCAAGGCCCAGGTGCTGGTGGCGGTCAACGACGACCAGAAACTCAGCGACAAGCAGCTGACCACCCTGAGCCGCAGCGCTTCGGCGCAGATCGTCCAGGTGATCCTGCCCAAGGACTGCCTCCAGCAGAGCCGCGCCCTGCAGGCCGGCCTGCGCGAACTGAAAGGCCCGGCCACCCTGGTCAGCGGCATCGGCCCCGGCGCGGTGCTGGCCTGGCGCTGGCTGTCCGAGCAGAAGGACGACAAGGCCCAGGCCGTGTCCGTCGACCTGGCCCTGGAAAAGGGCGGCTGCACTCACCTGCTGCCCAAATCCGCCGCCCACGGCCACTGGCTGGTGGCGTGGAACGACAACCCGGACGACACCAGCGCCGGCTTCGTGCGTGACCAGCCGAACGCCGAAACCAGCATCAGCGACTACGACATCAACCTGCCGCAGGTGCTGAACAACGAACTGCGCAAGCTTCTCGTCGGCGGCGACAAGGCCAACGGCGGCCTGCAGATTCCGGTGGTGGAAGTCCCGGCCGGCCAGGCCAAGGACACCGTCACCCTGTTCCTGTCCGGCGACGGCGGCTGGCGCGACCTGGATCGCGACGTGGCCGGTGAAATGGCCAAGATCGGCTACCCGGTGGTGGGCATCGACACCCTGCGCTACTACTGGCAGCACAAGAGCCCCGAGCAGAGCGCGCTGGACCTGACCGAACTGATGCAGCACTACCGGCAGAAATGGGGCACCAAGCGCTTCATCCTCACCGGCTACTCGTTCGGCGCCGACGTGCTTCCGGCGATCTACAACCGCCTGCCGGAGACCGAGCAGCAACGGGTCGACGCAATCATCCTGCTGGCCTTCGCCCGCACCGGCAGCTTCGAGATCGAAGTCGAGGGCTGGCTCGGCAACGCCGGCAAGGAAGCCGCCACCGGCCCGGAAATGGCCAAGCTGCCGGCCGCCAAGGTGGTGTGCATCTACGGCGAGGAAGAGACCGACGAAAGCGGCTGCACCGACAAGACCGCCGTGGGCGAAGCGGTGAAACTGCCCGGCGGCCACCACTTCGACGAGAACTACCCGGCGCTGGCCAAGCGTTTGGTGGACCTGATCGAGAAGCGTCAGGCGGGCGAGCAGACCGCTGCCGAGTGATCGCAACACGCCCCAAGAAAAAGCCCCCGCACACCTTACGGTTGCGGGGGCTTTTTTTCGCAAACTGAAGCACTTCGTACCAGTCGAACCTTTTATCGATGCCAAGACTCAAGCTGAACATCTATCCACGTGATGTCATCTTCAGCATCAATACAGCTACCTTCGGGCGCTGCCAACAAGCTGCTTTGCTGCGATTCGGTCAACTCAGCCCAAAAGCCATCGGTCGCAAACACCAGTCGCTCTCTAAAACCTAATGGGTGATACACAAAATCAGGGTTCGGTGCGCGACTCACCTTCAAGCATCGAGTCACCCGGTGTCGAGCCGGATCTTGCGCCAGCTCGGAATGGGAACGGTCACGCCTCCAGTTAGCCTTACAGTGAGGCGACGTAATCCATTTGATCGCGCCTACCGATGTCACAATACCGCACGAACAATCACCCTCATACGCAAGTGTGAGTTTTCCGTGAGCAGCGACACCCACTACATAACAAGTGGCGCCAGTCTGGTTTGCAAACAAAACGGGGTGGAGGTCGGCCAACATAGAAACCAGTACCTGCTCAACAGCTTCGTACTCAGTGATATCGAGCCCCTGATCAAAGTGTTTTGACCAAATCTCTAAAACACTTTCCACAAAGGACTCAGCCAGTTGGCCACTGCCAGGTCTTGAAGTACCGTCCGTGACAACAAATACGCCTCTTTCTATACCGCAGAGCGCTCCAGCAAAGTCATGATTGGTTTTCCTGGCTCGCCCTGTTACCGATCTGGTGTGGTATTTCATGCGCTGCCCAGCTCTTTCATGCGCTCATTAATGATTTGCCCTCTTCCTGGATTGGCCTGCACCGAACCCGAGCTTTCAACCACGTAGTCGATGCCACTGAGAACCCTGAGCGCTCGAATTCCAGTCGTGATGAATTCTTTGAGCTCGGGCTCCGCTTGCCGAACCTCTTCCAAAAGCTCTGGACGTCCATCAATCAAGACAATGATGTCTTCGACATCTTTATGGTATGGATCACCGCTGCCTCGACCGTTGAAGGCTTCCAGTTTTGTCGCGAGAAAATAGGCGGGCTTGAATATCTGGATGACAGTGCCGCTGGGCAACGTAAATTTATCAGCCCGTGCCAGCCCCTCTACAAACCATCGGTTGGCATATCCGAGAACCTCCGGATCAGAAGGCATCACGTCAACGACGATGTCGTTGAAGCGAAAACGACAGTTGACTTCATCCTCGCCGGTAATTTTGAAGTTCTTGGCCGCCAATCGTTCCGTAAGCTGCTGCCAGGCGCTAATGCCTGCCAGTTCGATCACCAGGTCAACGTCATCGGTGAAACGAATGTCATCCAGCACAAAAGCATCAGTTACCAGCATGGCTGTAGTGCAACCTCCGACGAAGGCAACCTCCGTGAGAAACGCCTCTCCCAATCCGTCTGCAACAAACTCTATAAGCTCGTAGTTGTGATCAGCGTTTGATGACATGTTATTTCAGTCCCATCCCTGCTTTTAGAATGTTGACCGCTACACCACACTCTCGCGGGCCTCCAAGGCGGATTGCATCAGCAAGCGCAAGATAGTGGTAAAGGATCCTGTCCTTTTTCACCGCTTCCGGCACTGTCTTGTAGAGCGGCTCTATCGCCTGACCTCGCTCCGTTCCAAGCGCATCAGGCCAGACCGGAATCAGTCCGCCAGCACTTTTGATGCTTTTGGACAATGCCGGTGCTGCGAAACCCGTCGGGATACCGCGAACCATTGCACCGGGCTTTACAGGAAAAAAGTATTTCAGAGCGTGCTCAGTGATGCTCAGTAGCTGCCGCCGATTAACCCTCGCAAGCCCTGTGTCATAGTCATTGGTGAGCAGTCCGGACTCACGACACCTGGCAATGGAATTTGAAACCTCGCTTTTGCTTAGCCCGAGAGCAGCAGACAACGCACGCAGCGAGTAACCTTCACTCCAGCTTGCCAGGGGCGGAACCGCTACCGGCTCAGACCACCCTTCCCACCCCGCCTCTTCGTCCATAGGCGAATCGAAGCCCTGTCGGCGAAATACAGTATCTTCACCGTCGGTGGAGTAGCTGACCAATGGCATCCCCACTCGCCCGCCTGCGCTCAGTTGACCGACCACGTAGGGTTTCAACAACTCCTCAACCCTGTTCGAATTCGATTCTGTCTCCATCACCCCAAGGAGGTTTTCCTCCTGGGCGTGAAGGCTGGCCATCTTGAACAAAAGCAAAATGTCTTGACTCTTCATGAAGCTTAAAACTCCAAGCGTCCACATTCCATAAAACGTGGACACTTTTCTCATTCAAAATATCTAAACGTCAAGCCCTTTTTCAGTCTCACTCGCAGTAGCGCCAAAACAAAAAGCCCCCGCCAGCCACAAGGCCGACGGGGGCTTTCGCTTTACGCCGGGGTTACATTTCCACCTGCGTCCCCAGCTCGATCACCCGGTTCAGCGGCAGGTTGAAGAAGCGCAGGTTGCCGTTGGCGTTCTTCAGCATGAAGGCGAACAACGCCTCGCGCCAACGGGCCATGCCTTCGAGCTTGGAGGCGATCACCGTTTCGCGGCTGAGGAAGTAGGTGGTGCGCATCGGGCTGAAGTCCAGGTCGTCCAGATGGCACAGCTTCAGCGCCTGGGGCACGTCCGGCTCGTCGGTGAAGCCGAAGTGCAGGATCACCCGGAAGAAACCTTCGCCGTGGGCCTCGACCTCGAAGCGACGGGACGGCGGCACGCGCGGGATGTCTTCGTAGACCACGGTCAGCAGCACCACTTGCTCGTGCAGCACCTGGTTGTGCAGCAGGTTGTGCAACAGGGCGTGGGGCACGGCGTCGGAACGGGCGGTGAGGAACACGGCGGTGCCCTGCACGCGGTGCGGCGGCTGCACGCGGATGCTGCTGATGAAGATCGGCAGCGGCAACGCGCCTTCGTCCAGACGCTCGACCAGCAGTTGCTTGCCGCGCTTCCAGGTGGTCATCAGGATGAACAGCGCGAGGCCGGCGATCACCGGGAACGCACCGCCCTGAACGATCTTCGGCACGTTGGCGGCGAAGTACAGGCCGTCCACCAGCAGGAAGCCGACCAGCACCGGCACCGCCAGCACCGGCGGCCACTTCCACAGCAGCAGCATCACCGCCGACACCAGGATGGTGGTCATCAGCATGGTGCCGGTCACGGCCACGCCGTAGGCCGAGGCCAGGGCGCCGGAGGACTCGAAGCCGATCACCAGCAGCACCACGCCGACCATCAGCGACCAGTTCACCGCACCGATGTAGATCTGCCCTTGCTCGTCGCTGGAGGTGTGCTGGATGTACATGCGCGGGATGTAGCCGAGCTGGATCGCCTGACGGGTCAGGGAGAACGCGCCGGAAATCACCGCCTGGGACGCGATCACCGTGGCCAGGGTCGACAGGCCCACCAGCGGGATCAGGGCCCAACCGGGCGCCAGCAGGTAGAACGGGTTGCGCGCGGCGTCCGGGTTCTCCAGCAGCAGCGCGCCCTGGCCGAAGTAGTTGAGCACCAGGGCCGGCAGCACCAGCAGGAACCAGGCGCGGGCGATCGGCTTGCGGCCGAAGTGGCCCATGTCGGCGTACAGCGCTTCGGCGCCGGTCAGCGCCAGCACCACCGCGCCGAGGATCGCCACGCCCATGCCGGCGTGCACCATGAAGAAACGCACGGCCCAGAGCGGGTTCAGCGCATGCAGCACTTCCGGGTAGTGGCTGATGCCGTAGATGCCGAGGGCGCCGAGCACCAGGAACCAGGTGACCATGATCGGCCCGAAGAGAATGCCGATCCGCGCCGTGCCGTGCTTCTGGATCAGGAACAGGCCCACCAGCACCACCAGCGACAGCGGCACCACCCAGTGGTCGATGCCCTCGAACGCGAGTCCCAGGCCTTCGATCGCCGAGAGCACGGAGATCGCCGGGGTGATCATGCTGTCGCCGTAGAACAGCGCCGCCCCGATCAGCCCGCAGACCACCAGCAGCGTGCGCAGCTTGGCGCGTTGTCCCGCCGCCCGCCGCGCCAGCGCGGTGAGGGCCATGATTCCGCCTTCGCCCTGGTTGTCGGCGCGCAGCACGAACATCATGTACTTGATCGACACGACCCAGATCAGCGACCAGAAAATCAGCGACAGGATGCCGAGCACCCCGTCGTGATTGACGGGCACGCCATAGGCGCCGGAAAACACTTCTTTCAGGGTGTACAGCGGACTTGTGCCGATGTCGCCGTAAACCACCCCGACCGCCGCGACCAGCATGCTCAGCGGCTTGGTTGCCGAACCTTCGGCGCCCGCCGCATGACTACTTGCGTGACCCATCCAACACTCCTGATTCCCAGACCGGCTTCTGAACGAAGCACTTTGCTTTTTGATGCAGCCTGCGCCCTTTTTACCTGTTGTTACAGTCGATTGGTTGACTGTAAAAAAGCGGTAAAGCGCATTGGCGCGAAGCATAGCGCAGCACTCGTCGCATTTCCCCGTATAAAGCTGGTCAAGTGCGCTGCTCGTCGCTAGAATTGCGCACTTTTTGATCAGAGGCGCAGTTCAAGCGCCCGTCCGTCGGCTCATGCATCAGGCAAGCGACGTCACAGACACCGAGGTTAGACATGTCCACCACTCCTGCGCCGGCCAATCCCAAGGTTGGCTTCGTATCCCTGGGTTGCCCGAAAGCACTGGTCGACTCCGAGCGCATCCTGACCCAGCTGCGCATGGAAGGCTATGACGTGGTGTCCACCTATCAGGACGCCGATGTCGTGGTGGTCAACACCTGCGGCTTCATCGACTCGGCCAAGGCCGAATCGCTGGAAGTCATCGGCGAGGCGATCAAGGAAAACGGCAAGGTGATCGTCACCGGCTGCATGGGCGTGGAAGAAGGCAACATCCGCGACGTGCACCCGAGCGTGCTGGCCGTGACCGGCCCGCAGCAGTACGAGCAGGTGGTCAGCGCCGTGCACGAAGTCGTGCCGCCCAAGCAGGACCACAACCCGCTGATCGACCTGGTGCCGCCGCAGGGCGTCAAGCTGACCCCGCGCCACTACGCCTACCTCAAGATTTCCGAAGGCTGCAACCACAGCTGCAGCTTCTGCATCATCCCGTCGATGCGCGGCAAGCTGGTCAGCCGTCCGGTGGGCGATGTGCTCGACGAGGCCCAGCGCCTGGTCAAGTCCGGCGTCAAGGAACTGCTGGTGATCTCCCAGGACACCAGCGCCTACGGCGTCGACGTGAAATACCGCACCGGTTTCTGGAACGGCGCGCCGGTGAAGACCCGCATGACCGAGCTGTGCGAAGCCCTCAGCACCCTCGGCGTCTGGGTGCGCCTGCATTACGTCTACCCGTACCCGCACGTCGACGAGCTGATCCCGCTGATGGCCGCCGGCAAGATCCTGCCGTACCTGGACATCCCGTTCCAGCACGCCAGCCCCAAGGTCCTCAAGTCGATGAAACGCCCGGCGTTCGAAGACAAGACCCTGGCGCGGATCAAGAACTGGCGCGAAATCTGCCCGGACCTGATCATCCGCTCGACCTTCATCGTCGGTTTCCCCGGCGAAACCGAGGAAGACTTCCAGTACCTGCTGGACTGGCTGACCGAAGCCCAGCTCGACCGCGTCGGCTGCTTCCAGTACTCGCCGGTCGAAGGCGCCCCGGCCAACGACCTGGGCCTGGAAACCGTGCCGGACGACGTCAAGCAAGACCGCTGGGAGCGCTTCATGGCCCACCAGCAGGCCATCAGCTCGGCACGCCTGCAACTGCGCATCGGCCGCGAGATCGAAGTGCTGGTGGACGAAGTCGACGAGCAAGGCGCGGTCGGCCGCTGCTTCTTCGATGCCCCGGAAATCGACGGCAACGTGTTCATCGACAACGGCAGCAACCTCAAGCCGGGCGACAAGGTCTGGTGCAAGGTGACCGACGCCGACGAGTACGACCTCTGGGCCGAACAGATCTGATTCGGCAACCCCTGCTCCCGCAGGGAATGGCCCGCTGAAAGCCAAGCCCCGCTCTCTTTGCCGAGATGCGGGGCTTTTTTACGGCTATCGTTGGTGGATCACCTGATGAGGAGGCAAACGGACATGCGTCACCCTTCGGTCATCCACACGCCGAAACTGAGCGACTACCCGGAACTGACCCGGGTCTGGGAGGCCTCGGTGCGCGCCACCCACGACTTCCTGCCGGACAGCTACATCCTGCTGCTCAAGGACCTGGTGCTGACCCGCTACCTGGATGCCGTGATGCTGATCTGCACCAAGGACCACCGCCAGCGCATCACCGGCTTCGCGGGCGTGGCGGCGGGCAAGGTGGAAATGCTGTTCATCGACCCCGACCACCGCGGGCAGGGCCTGGGCAAGCAATTGCTGCGCTACGCCCTGGAGCGCCTGAACGCCGACGAACTGGACGTCAACGAACAGAATCCCCAGGCGCTGGGCTTCTATTTCAAGCAAGGCTTCGAGGTGATCGGCCGGTCGGAAGTCGACGGCATGGGCCAGCCCTATCCGCTGCTGCACATGCGCTTGCGCCAGGACCGGCAGCGTTCGAGCACGGGCTGAACGGCACAGGGGAGCGACTGCCTTGCTCAGGCATTGCGGCGCCTTCACCGGCGCCATCGCCAACAGGCTGGCTCCCACAGGTTTGGCCGCACCACAAAACCGATGCGGGAGCAGGCTGGCTCCTGCGTCAAATCCGCACAGGAAATGCAGCGGACCGAAATGGATCCGGGCCTTGGCGCCCCCATGCAGGTACAATGCCCACCCCTTTTTTATTGTGGCCCCGTCATGACCGACCCGATCCGCCTTTCCAAACGCCTCATCGAACTGGTCGGCTGCTCCCGCCGGGAGGCCGAACTGTTCATCGAGGGCGGCTGGGTCACCGTGGACGGCAAAGTCATCGACGAGCCGCAGTTCAAGGTCGGCGACCAGAAGGTCGAACTCGACAAGGACGCCAAGGCCACCGCGCCGGAGCCGGTGACCCTGCTGCTCAACGTGCCGGCCGGCATGGACACCGAGACCGCCATGCGCTCGCTCGGCGCCGACACCCTCAGCGAAGAGCACCGTTTCGGCAAACGGCCGCTGCGCGGGCACTTCCTGCGCCTGACCGCCGGCGCCGACCTGCAGCCGGGCGCCAGCGGCCTGCTGGTGTTCACCCAGGACTGGAAAGTGCTGCGCAAGCTCACCGCCGACGCCGCGAAAATCGAGCAGGAGTATGTGGTCGAGGTCGAGGGCGAAATGACCGAGCACGGCCTGAACCGCATGCAGCACGGCCTGCGCGTCAAGGGCAAGGAGCTGCCGCCGGTCAAGGCCAGCTGGCAGAGCGAGAACCGCCTGCGCTTCGCCATGAAGAACCCGCAGCCGGGTCTCCTCGCCCAACTGTGCGAAGCGGTCGGGCTGAAGGTGCTGGGCATCCGCCGCATCCGCATCGGCGGCGTGTCCATCGGCAAGGTGCCGGCGGGCCAATGGCGCTACCTGTCCGGCAAAGAGAAGTTCTGACCCCCGGCCGCCTCCCGACATTCCGGCACCGCCCGCGCGGTGCCCACAACGAACCCTCAGGATTGCACATGATTCACAACGACGTATTGCGCAGCGTGCGCTACATGCTCGACATCAGCGACAAGAAAGTCGTCGAGATCACCAAGATGGGCGGCATGGACGTGGCGCTGAAAGACGTGGTGGCCTACCTCGACAAGAAGGAAGAGGACGAAGAAGGCTTCGTGCGCTGCCCGGACGACGTCATGGCCCACTTCCTCGACGGCCTGGTGATCCTCAAGCGCGGCAAGGACGACAGCCGCCCGCCCCTGCCGGTGGAGCTGCCGGTGACCAACAACATCATCCTGAAGAAGCTGCGCGTGGCCTTCGAGCTGAAGGAAGACGACCTGCACGTCATCCTCAAGTCCGTCGATTTCCCGGTGTCCAAGCCTGAGCTGAGCGCGTTGTTCCGCAAGGTCGGCCACAACAACTACCGTCCGTGCGGCGATCAGTTGCTGCGCAACTTCCTCAAGGGCCTGACCCTGCGCGTCCGCGGCTGAGCCATGACCTACAGCGTGTCCCCCATCGGCTTCGTGCGCTCCTGCTTCAAGGAGAAGTTCGCCATCCCTCGCCAGCCGCAACTGGCCCCGGCCGCCCGCGGCGTGCTGGAGCTGGTGGCGCCGTTCGATCAGGGCGACGCGGTGCAGGGCCTGGAGCAGGTCAGCCATGTCTGGCTGCTGTTCCTGTTCCATCAGGCGCTGGAAGACAAGCCGCGCCTGAAGGTCCGCCCTCCCCGTCTGGGCGGCAACAAGTCCATGGGGGTGTTCGCCACCCGCGCCACCCACCGGCCCAACGGCATCGGCCAGTCCGTGGTGAGGCTGGACAAGGTCGAGGCCGACCGCCTGTTCATCTCCGGCATCGACCTGCTGGACGGCACGCCGGTCCTCGACATCAAGCCTTACGTGCCTTACGCCGACAGCGTCACCGAGGCCGCCAACGGCATCGCCAGCGCCGCACCGGTGCTGATTGAGGTGGACTGGACGGCGGCGGCGCTGCAACAGGCCCACGGGCACGCACAGCGCCTCGGCGAACCGCTGGTCGAACTGATCGAGCAATGCCTGGCCCAGGATCCGCGCCCGGCCTACCAGACGCCCGGCCCCGAACGCGAGTACGGTGCGCAGTTCTGGGACCTGGACGTGCGCTGGCATTACCCGACGCCGGAGCGGATCCGCGTCCTGGAAGTGGTTCCCGCCGGCGCCTGAACCCCGGAAACGAAAAAGCCCGCGTTGCCTGTGAAGGCAACGCGGGCTTTTTCATGCCTGTGGGAGCGAGGCTTGCGATCGTGATTCGGCAGTCTACATCGAGGCTGACCGGATCGGCGCTATCGCGAGCAGGCTCGCTCCCGCAGGTTACGGCTTACTTCTCGACGAAGGCACGCTCGATCAGGTAGTCGCCAGGCTCGCGCATGCGGGCCGAGATCTTCAGGCCGAAGCTGTCGAGCACTTCGCTGGTCTCGTCGAGCATGCTCGGGCTGCCGCAGATCATCGCGCGGTCGTCCTGCGGGTTGATCGGCGGCAGGCCGATGTCGCTGAACAGTTTGCCGCTGCGCATCAGGTCCGTCAGGCGGCCCTGGTTCTCGAACGGCTCGCGGGTCACGGTCGGGTAGTAGATCAGCTTGTCACGCAGCGCTTCGCCGAAGAACTCGTTCTGCGGCAGGTGCTCGGTGATGAACTCGCGGTAGGCGACTTCGTTGACGTAGCGAACGCCGTGAACCAGGATCACTTTCTCGAAGCGCTCGTAGGTTTCCGGATCCTGGATCACGCTCATGAACGGGGCGAGGCCAGTGCCGGTGCTCAGCAGGTACAGGTGCTTGCCCGGGTTCAGGTCGTCCAGCACCAGGGTGCCGGTCGGCTTCTTGCTGATGATGATCTCGTCGCCTTCCTTCAAGTGCTGCAGCTGGGAAGTCAGCGGGCCATCAGGCACCTTGATGCTGAAGAACTCCAGGTGCTCTTCCCAGTTCGGGCTGGCGATCGAGTAGGCGCGCATAAGCGGGCGGCCGTTGGGCTGTTGCAGGCCGATCATCACGAACTGACCGTTCTCGAAGCGCAGGCCCGGATCGCGGGTGCACTTGAAGCTGAACAGAGTGTCGTTCCAGTGGTGAACACTGAGGACACGCTCGTGGTTCATGTTGCTCATGTACGGGGGACTCCTGGAGATTGATCTGCGCCTTGCTCTGCACTGCTCTCGAAGAGCGCCGACGGTGCGCAATTGCATCGCATTCTAATAGCGCCGACAATATCTGTTAACTGGATTATCAAGATAACGGTTATCGGTTATATCGATATGCGATTTACACTCCGTCAACTGCAAGTCTTCGTCGCCGTGGCCCAGCAGGAAAGCGTTTCCCGCGCTGCCGGGCTGCTCAACCTGTCGCAATCGGCGGCGAGCACCTCGATCACTGAACTTGAGCGTCAGTCCAGCTGCCAGCTGTTCGACCGCGCCGGCAAGCGCCTGAGCCTCAACGCCCTGGGCAAGCAACTGCTGCCGCAAGCGGTGGCGATGCTCGACCAGGCCAAGGAAATCGAAGACCTGCTCAACGGCAAGTCCGGTTTCGGCTCGCTGTCGGTGGGCGCCACGCTCACCATCGGCAATTACCTGGCGACCCTGCTGATCGGCGGCTTCATGCAGCGCCACCCGGAAAGCCAGGTCAAGCTGCATGTGCAGAACACTGCCAACATCGTGCAGCAAGTCGCCCACTACGAAATTGATCTGGGTCTAATCGAAGGCGATTGCAGCCACCCGGACATCGAGGTGCAGAGCTGGGTCGAAGATGAGCTGGTGGTGTTCTGCGCCCCGCAGCATCCACTGGCCAAGCGCGGCAGCGTGACCATGGACGAACTGACCCACGAGGCGTGGATCCTGCGCGAACAAGGCTCCGGCACGCGCCTGACCTTCGATCAGGCCATGCGCCATCACCGCAGCGCGCTGAACATCCGGCTGGAACTGGAGCACACCGAAGCGATCAAGCGCGCGGTGGAGTCGGGGCTGGGGATCGGTTGCATCTCGCGCCTGGCGCTGCGCGACGCCTTCCGGCGCGGCAGCCTGGTGCCGGTGGAGACGCCGGACCTGGATCTGGCGCGGCAGTTCTACTTCATCTGGCACAAGCAGAAGTACCAGACCTCCGCCATGCGCGAATTCCTCGAACTGTGCCGCGCCTTCACCGCCGGGGTGCAGCGCAGCGACGAGATCGTGCTGCCCAGCATCGCTTAGAGCAGGATCACCGCCCAGACCAGGGCGATCATGCTCAGGGCCACGAACTGCGCGGCGCTGCCCATGTCCTTGGCGTTCTTGGACAGCGGGTGCAGTTCCAGGGAGATGCGGTCGATGGCCGCCTCGACCGCCGAGTTCAGCAGCTCGACGATCAGCGCCAGCAGGCACACGGCGATCAGCAGCGCCTGTTCGACCCGGCTGACGTCCAAGAAGAACGACAGCGGGATCAGCACCACGTTGAGCAGCACCAGTTGACGGAACGCCGCTTCGCCGTTGAAGGCTGCGCGCAAGCCGTCCAGCGAGTAGCCGGAGGCGTTGAGGATGCGTTTGAGGCCCGTCTGGCCCTTGAAAGGTGACATAAAGTAGATAACCGACCAAAAAGGAGTGGGAAAGCTAGATCAACGAAAGTCAAAAAAGCGTGAAGGCGCCAGCCCTCACTGGCTGGGAATTGACTCAAGTTGTTGCAGCAGCAGCGCCGCCTGGGTGCGGGTGCGCACGTCCAGCTTGCGGAAGATCGCCGTGACGTGGGCCTTGATGGTTGCCTCCGACACGTTCAGCTCATAGGCGATCTGCTTGTTCAGCAGCCCTTCGCAGACCATGGTCAGCACCCGGAACTGCTGCGGCGTCAGGCTGGCCAGGCCATCGCTGGCGGCCTTCGCTTCCTTGGAGACGCTGACGGCCTCGAACGCCTGGGGCGGCCAGAACACATCGCCGTCCAGCACCTTGCGCACCGCTTCCTGGATCACGTTCAGGTCGCTGGACTTGGGAATGAAGCCGCTGGCGCCGAACTCCCGGGACTTGACCATCACCGAGGCCTCCTCCTGCGCCGACACCATGACCACCGGAATCTGCGGGTATTGGCCGCGCAGCAGCACCAGCCCGGAGAATCCGTAGGCGCCGGGCATGTTCAGGTCCAGCAGCACCAGATCCCAGTCGGCCTTTTCGGTCAGGCGGGCCTCCAGTTCGGCGATGCTCGCCACCTCCACCAGCCGCACATCCGGGCCGAGGCCCAAGGTCAGCGCCTGATGCAGCGCGCTGCGGAACAGAGGGTGGTCATCGGCAATCAGGATGTCGTATGTGGCCATTTTTCAAATGATCCTGTTCTTGATGGCTGGCCCGATGCATTCAGGCCATGCCAAGGCAACTCGAGACACCGCCGGACAGCGGTATCCACAGGGGCACGTTCAACGCCAATCACGGAAAAAAACGGCGTTTCAGACCTTGGCCGCCCCCGAACCGGCGCCAAGCATGCCCAGCGAAGACAGGGTGGTCAAGCGCAACGCCCCCTGCTTTAGCAGTATGGGCCAGTATCAGGCCGACACCGCTGGCGCCGCATGAAGGAACGGCAGCAGCTCGGCATGGGCCGGGGTGGACACATTGACCTCCTGCTGCTGTTTGGCGCCCAGGTAATGCTGGCTGAACACATCGAAATAGGCGTCCAGCGCCGAGGCGGCGTCCGAATCGCCCGCCAGTTCCAGGCACAGCGCCGCCACTTCGGCGGTGCACAAATGTTCGCTGCGGGTGGAGCGGCGCAGGCGGTAGCGCGACAGTCTGTCGGGCAGCAGGCTGAGGATCGGCAACCGGTCGAAGTACGGACTCTTGCGGAAGATCTTGCGGGCCTCGGTCCAGGTCGCGTCCAGCAAAATGAACAGCGGCCGCTTGCCGCCGTCGAGCGCCACGGTGTGGGTCACCCGGGACGGCTCGACGTACTCGCCGGGGAACACCAGATACGGCTGCCACTGCGGGTCGTTCAGCAGCGCCAGCAGTTGCCCGTCGGTTTCGGTGCGCGACCAGATGAAGGCATGGTTGTCGCGCACCACGTCGGCGATCAGCCAGCCGGTGTTGCTGGGCTTGAACACTTCCTTGCCGGTCATGATCAGGCAGACGCCGGAACGGGACTCGACCGTCGGTCGCCAGGCGCACAGGCAATGGCTTTGGATCACCCGGCAATCGCGGCAACGGGGCGCGCGCCAGCCGCGGGCCTGGATCGGCTTGATGCCTTCGTCTTCGCGCCGGTCGCGCAGGCGGGCCACGGCGTTGGGGGCATGGTTCATTGCGGGCGACGCCGGCAGACAGGGAAACTCGACACGAACAACACTCGGCAGGGCGGTAAAAGGCCGGCAGTTTACCAGAGCGGCGGGCGCAAGCCTGTACCCTCCCGACCGGCTCCCCTATAATTCGCCGCCACTGAACGCACAGCCCCGTGGCTGGTCGAACCACCAGTCACTGAACCAGGAGAGTTTCATGCTGCGCCTTATCGTTCCCGTCGCTGCCATTGCACTGGCGTCTTCCTTCAGCGCCCAGGCTGCCTCCCTGAGTGAGCAGAACCTGAACAGGGAGCTGCGCAACGTCGCCACGCAAAGCAGCGTCGGCACGCCTCGGGCGATCAACGAGGACATTCTCGATCAGGGCTACACCGTCGAAGGCACTACGCTGATCAACCACCTCAGCGTGCAGAAGAGCCATGCCGACCAGATGCGCGCCGACCCCAAGGCCGTGTATTTCCAGTTGGGCGCGTCGGTGTGCAACAACCCGTCGTACCGCAAGCTGATGGCCAAGGGCGCGGTCATGCGCTACGACTTCACCGAAGTGAAGACCAACCGTCCGGTCGGCTCCGCCAGCTACCAAGAGTCGGATTGCCCGAAAGCCGGCCCGGCCAAGAAGAAGTAATCACCTGGAATTGGCGCGCCGCTGTTCATCCTCGGCGCGCAGTTCGGCCAGCAAGGCCTGCAGGTAGCGCGAGCGGCGCTCCCCTCCCGCCAGGCGCCGGCAGCACTCCTCCTCGAGACTCACATGATTGGTCTCGGCCGACGCTTTGAGCAACCGATACAGCTGCGTATCGATCTCCAGAATGACTCTGGCCATGTTCCGCCTCCTTGCCACCCGCAAATCCTTGAATCGCATGCGCCCCGTGTACGGCCGCTGACGCAAACCTGTCGTACCGCGCCTGTAACTTAGTAAATCAGAGCATCGGCCGCCCGGCAGGGCTTCGGACGAGCGGCGAAAGCACCTTGCAAAACGGCAATAAGCGGTTGCCGGCAAAGGTTTTGCGGCGCAATGATGAAGTCGGCGAACTGTCTTGCGACGGTCTAGATTGAATGTGTTTCCCGTTCATTTTCTCGCGGCAGGAAGGAGCTGCCCACCGGACATTTGTTGCAGCGCGGCACTGACGCCGCTCGTCAGGGCACAAAGGCTCTGTGCAGAAGGAGACGTTGAATGCCTTACCAACCGAATGACCTGCTCAGCCGGCATTTTCAGGAAAGCGGCCACGACCTCGTCAGCAAGGTCGAAGAGCAACTCAACCTCGTTTCACCCGACAGCCCCAACCTTCCCATCTACCGCGACATGATCCTGACCGTGCTGCGCATGGCCCAGGACGACCACAACCGCTGGAACGCCAAGATCACCCTGCAGGCCCTGCGCGAGCTGGAGCAGGCGTTCCGCACCCTCGAGCAGTTCAAGGGGCGACGCAAGGTCACCGTGTTCGGCTCGGCGCGCACGCCGGTCGAACATCCGCTGTACGCGCTGGCCCGTGAGCTGGGCGCCGGGCTTTCCCGTGCAGGAATGATGGTCATCACCGGCGCCGGCGGAGGGATCATGGCCGCCGCCCATGAAGGCGCCGGCCGCGACCACAGCCTGGGGTTCAACATCACCCTGCCCTTCGAGCAGCACGCCAATCCGACGGTGGGCGGCACCGGTAATCTGCTGCCGTTCCACTTTTTCTTCACCCGCAAGCTGTTCTTCGTCAAGGAAGCCGACGCGCTGGTGCTGTGTCCGGGCGGCTTCGGCACCCTGGACGAAGCGCTCGAAGTGCTGACCCTGATCCAGACCGGCAAAAGCCCGTTGGTGCCGGTGGTGCTGCTCGACGCGCCAGGCGGCACATTCTGGCAAGGCGCACTGGACTTCATCCGCCAACAATTGGAGGACAACCGTTACATCCTGCCGACCGACCTGAAACTGATGCGCCTGGTGTACAGCGCCGAAGAGGCGGTGGAACAGATCCAGCAGTTCTACGGCAATTTCCACTCCAGCCGCTGGCTCAAGCGCCAGTTCCTGATCCGCATGAACCACAGGCTCAGCGACCAGGCCCTCGACCACATGCAGGAGGCTTTCGCCGACCTGTGCCTGAGCGACCGGTTCCACCAGCACACCTTCAACAGCGAAGAAGACGAAGCCCAGTACAGCCATCTCGCGCGGCTGACCTTCGCGTTCAACGCCCGGGATCACGGGCGGCTGCGGGAGCTGGTGGACTACATCAACCTGCCGGAAAACTGGGCCCGGCCCAGACCGCAAACCCCACAACGCAACCGGGAGCCTTCGAAGGCGACGTGAAAGCAAAAAAAACGGCCCGCTATCGAAATAGCGGGCCGTTTTCATTCAATCGTCCATCCCTCGACCGCTGAACAAGCGGTTGATCATCTCCATCGAGAATCCCCTGTAGGCCAGGAAGCGGCCTTGCTTGGCCCGTTCCTTGGCGTCTACAGGCAGTTGCCCGGAGAACTTGCGTCGCCATGTGTCCTCAAGCTGCTCCTGCCAACGGATGCCGCTCTCGCGCAGGGCAAGGTCGATGTCGGCACGTTGCAAGCCACGTTGGCTCAACTCTTCGCGAATCCGCATCGGGCCGTAGCCGGCGCGGGCGCGGTAGGAGACAAAGCTTTCAAGGTAACGTGCTTCGCTGAGCAATCCCTCTTCCGTCAAACGGTCGAGGGCGGATTCGATCATTTCATCTGGGGCGCCGCGCTGACGCAACTTGCGCGTCAGCTCGACTCGACCGTGCTCGCGTCGTGCGAGCAGGTCCATGGCGGTTCGCCGCACCGCGACGAGGGTATCGAGTACGGCGGTTGTCATCGCAGCATTCAGATATCGGCGTCAGCCATGTCGTCTTCGGTCTCGGTGACCGAAGCGCCAGCCTTGGCATCGGCAACGGCCGACGAAGACAGCAGCTTGTCGCGCAGTTGCTTCTCGAGCGCGGCGGCGACGTCCGGGTTGTCCGCCAGGTACTTGGCCGAGTTGGCCTTGCCCTGACCGATCTTGGTGCCGTTGTAGGCATACCAGGCACCGGACTTCTCGACGAAGCCGTGCAGCACGCCCAGGTCGATCATCTCGCCGTTGAGGTAGATGCCCTTGCCGTACAGGATCTGGAATTCGGCCTGACGGAACGGCGAAGCGACCTTGTTCTTCACGACCTTGACGCGGGTTTCGCTGCCGACCACTTCGTCGCCTTCCTTCACCGCGCCGGTACGGCGGATGTCGAGACGTACCGAAGCGTAGAACTTCTGCGCTTTACAGGCGGTGGTGGTTTCCGGTCTGCCGAACATCACGCAGATCTTCTTTCTGTTCTGGTTTATGAATAT
>NZ_JBIVHR010000073.1:0-26239 GCF_044749305.1 Pseudomonas sp. NPDC089534
CACAGGTTTTTGTGGTGTACCTAGATCCTGCAAACACCCGAGATACCTGTGGGAGATTGCCTGCAAGCGATGGGGCCGGCAGTGTCGGCCTCTGTGCCCACCCACGTTCCCGCAGAGGATCCAGCCTCACATTGAGCTATCATTGCCGCTTTCCCCCTGAAAGACATGATTGCCATGACTGCCGTACCCAACTCCCTTCTCGACGCCCTCGAACATTGCGCCATGGTCGAAATCGACGGTCTGCACGCCTTCGAATTCGCCCTCGACGAAGTCGACAACCTGCACATCGAATGCATGGACGGGCGTTTGTCCAAACACTGGGAATTCACCCCGGACCAGGTCAAGGCCGCGACCTTCGACGAATCCCTTCAGAGCTGGCTGATCGTCGGCGACAGCGGCGAACACCGCCTGGTCTGCCTCGACGCCTTCGGCGGCGACGATGAGGATGACGCCCATGAAGATGCGTAAGTTCTTGCCGCTGCTGATGGCCGGCAGCGTCGGCGCGATGGGCCTCTCCAGCGCCTCGGCCGAGACTTTCCAATTGCTGGTGGGCTCGTACACGGCGGGCGCAAGCCAGGGCATCTACCGGATGAGCTTCGACAGCGCCACCGGCCGCATCGGGCCCAACCCGCTGCAAGTGGTCAAGAGCGCCAACCCGTCGTGGCTGACTTTGTCCAAGGACCAGCGCAAGCTGTTCGTGGTCAACGAAAACGGCCCCGGTCAGAAAGACCCGGTGGGCCGTGTCAGCAGCTATGCGATCAACCCGAAGACCCAGGCCCTGAGCCTGATCAACCAGGTGCAGAGCCTGGGCAACGAGCCGACCCATTCGAGCCTGAGCGGTGACGCCGGCCACCTGTTCGTCAGCAACTACTCGGTGGCCGAAGATCCGGGCGGCACGCTGGCGGTGGTGCCGGTGGGCAGCGACGGCCGCCTGAAACCGGTGGTGCAGATGAGCGCCCACCCGGCCAGCCGGGTGAACCCGGAGCGCCAGGCGTCGAACCATGTGCACTCCACGGTCTCCTCGCCGGACGGCCGCTACGTGTTCTCCAGCGACCTGGGCGCGGACAAGGTCTTCATCTACCGCTACGACCCGAAGGCCAACCCTGAGCTTCCGCTGACCCCGGCGCCAACCGCGTCGGTGGACCTGCCGCCGGGCAGCGGCCCGCGTCACCTGCTGTTCAGCGCCGACGGCAAGCACGCCTGGCTGACCATGGAAATGAGCGCCCAGGTGGCGGTGTTCGACTACCGCGACGGCGTGCTGACCCAGACCCAACTGGTGGACCTGGCGGCCGGCCAGCCGACTTCGGACAAGGCCGCAGCGGCCTTGCACGCGTCCGGCGACGGCAAGTTCCTGTACGTCAGCAACCGGGGCACGGCCAACCAGATGCTGGTGTTCGCCATCGACCCGGCCAGCGGCAAGCTCAGCGAGCTGCAACGGCGTGCGGTGGAGGGCGATCACCCGCGTGAGTTCAGCCTCGACCCCACCGGCAAGTTCCTGCTGATCGCCAACCAGAAGAGCAACGGCATCGTCGTGCTTGAGCGTGACGACAAGACCGGCCTGCTGGGCAAAGTCGTGCAGACATTGCCGATGGATGCCCCGAGCGACCTCAAGTTCCTGCTGCGTCAATGAGCCGCAGGCCCCGGTCCGCGGGGCCTGCCACGTTGTATTAATCGCGCTGATAACAGCTAATGCCATAAAGCATTTCAAGCGGCGGACCCTCGAGCGTTAAGTTTGCTTCACGGCCCGAACGGGCAAGCAAGCCAACCGAACACGAGGGTTACCGCCATGAACTTCAATCTCTTTTCCGTGATTGCCGCGTCCGCCATCTCCGCCTCCGTGGCCCTGCCTGCCAGCGCCAGCGTCGAAGTCAGCGACAAGAAATCCCACACCCAGAGCTACACCCAGAAGTACCTGCAGCAGAGCGCCAACTTCTACGCCGCTCTGGACCACAAAGCCCAGCACTGAAACTTCCCCGCACTGCACCCGTTATGCAGGAGCGAAGTCATTGACGCCGCCGCACGTGTCCAAGCGTTGGCCGCAACAGTGATGTCGCTCCTGCATAACCGTTTGCGACAGCATCAGGCGGATTTCTACCTCCGCGCTTGATATCACATAGCCATGAACGTAAAGTTGACGCTGATTTTTTGACTCCTTCCCCGCATAAGGATCGACAGCATGGCGATGCGTCTGGCGCTGGTACTCCTGTTTCTCTATTCCACCCCCATCCTGTCGGCTGCCGAGCCTGTCGCCGGCGAGCCGGAAGCGGCGTTCGAACGCCTCATGAGTATTATTGAAGGCTGAGATAGACCGGCTTAATGATCAACGAAGCTGATGGTCACTATGGATAACCCTGAGTGGTTACTTCGGCTTTTTTGATCGATTCTGTGGGCCTCGAAACAGGTTCACGGAGTCCACATCATGGCCAGTTCCCTCATCGCTTACGCCAAACGCGGCGCTTACCTGGCCATCGGTCTGTACCTGGCCATGGTGCTGTCCGTCAGCCTCGTCTCGCAGTCGCAGCACCGCTTCGACGCACCGGTCCAGGTCGCCCATCCCGGCATCCAGTTCGAGCTCCGTTCCCACGGCGCAACGGTGGACGCGGCTGAGCTGGCGGGAGTCGGCGGAGCATGAAAGGCTACAGACTCTGGATCATCGCCGGCCTTGCGTTCATGACCAACGGCGCTTCGCTGCTGGGGTTCGGCCAAGGTTCGGTGGGCGGCCTGGCCCGCGCCATAGAGGCCAACCACAGCATCGCCCACAACATCGAACGGGCCAACGCCCTGGGGCTGCTGGCCGGCAATCCGCCGGTCAAGTCCGAGCGCGATTTCCTCGGGCCGTTCGAAGTGGATTGCTCGGCCATCGGCATGTGTGAAGTGCTGGCCTGAATGCGGGATTACTTTTTCATGATCCCGGTGAACAGGTCGGACTCGAGAAAACCCTGCAGCCATTGCTGCAACCGCACGTAAGGCGTCTGCGCGAACCACTCGCGGTCGACGTGGGCGAACTGGCGCACGAACGGCAGCAGCGCGATGTCGGCCAGGCACGGATGGTCGGCCAGCAAGTAATCGCGCTCGCCGAGCAATTCATCGAGTTTGTGCAGGAACAGCGATCCCTCGGCGCGATAGGCCTCCATCGGCTGTTCCGGATAGCGCTCGGCGTACTTGTACCGGTTCAGGTGCACCTTGAACACGTGGTCATTGCCCTGGATCAGTTTCTCCATCCATAAGGCGCTGAACGAATCGTCCTTGAGCAGCCAGTCGTCCGGATCGTTCTGCGCCAGCGCCCAGCGCATGATCTCCAGGCTCTCGTCGATCACCCGGCCGCCGGCGTCGAGCACCGGCACCGTGCCTTTGGGCGAGAGCTCCAGCATCCTCTCGGGCTTGGCCTTGAGGCTGACCTCGACGATGTCCACCGGCACCCGCGCATAGCGCAGCGCCATCCGCGCGCGCATGGCGTAGGGGCAGCGGCGGAAGGAGTAGAGCGTATTCATTTCACCTCCACTGTGCTCAGGCCGTTGCCTTGGCGCTGCACCTGGATCTGCACCGGAATCCGCTCGTGCATTTCCTGCACGTGGGAAATCACCGCCACCTTGCGTCCCTGGGCCTGCAAGCCGTCGAGGGCGTCCATCGCCAGTTGCAGGGATTCCGGGTCGAGGCTACCGAAGCCTTCGTCGATGAACAGCGATTCGATCCTCAGCGTGCTCGACGCCATCGACGCCAGCCCCAGTGCGAGGGCCAGCGACACCAGGAACGTCTCGCCGCCGGACAGCGAATGCACCGAGCGCAGTTCGTCGCCCATTTCCGTGTCCATCACCAACAGGCCGAGCATGCTGCCGCCGCGCTTGAGGCGGTAGCGCTTGACCAGTTGACGCAACTGCACGTTGGCGTGGTGCACCAGCAGGTCGAGGTTGTAGGCCTGGGCGATCTTGCGGAAGGTGTCGCCGGTGGCCGACCCGATCAGTGCGTTGAGCCGCGCCCAGCGCTGGTACTCGGCGTTCGCTTCGGCGATGCGCTGCGCCAGCGCCTGGTTGGCGTTTTGGCGGCGCTGGTCTTCGGCCTGCTCGGCGCGCAGTTCGGCGCATTGCTGCTCGCTGACGGCGAATTGCCCTTGCAGGTCGGCGAGGGCGGTCGCGAGTTGCCCTGCCTCAAGGTTGCCGTTGTGCTGCGCCTGATGCTCAAGCAGGCGTTGGTCGCGTTCCTGCAGCAGGACGTTGGCCTGCTCGATGGCCTTCTCGCTGTGCTGCAGGCGCTGGCGCAGTTCGCCGACCTCCGCGTCGTCGATCCGCAGCAGGCCTTCGAGGCCGCCGTCATCCAGTTCGGGGTGGCGCGCTCGCCAGTCGGCGATCCGGTTAGTCAGTTCCTGGCTTTCGCTGTCCAGCGTCTGCTGGCGTTCTTGCTGCGCCTTGAGTTCCGCAGCGGTCTGCACCTGTTGCGTGCGCACATCCTGCAGGGCCTGGGCCGTGTCGCTCTCGGCGTTGCGCGCCTGCTCCACGGCCTGTTCCAGTCGCTGCTGCCATTGCTCGGCGCCGGGGTGCTCGCCGAGCAGTTGCGCAAGCGTCTGTTGGCTGGCCTGTTGCTGCGCGGCCAATGCATTGAACTGCTGTTCGGCGGTCTGCAACTGCTCGGTGCGGGTCAGTTGGCGATCCTGTTCCTTGTCCAGCGTCTGCTGGCGTTCCTGCTGTTCCTCCAGCGCATCCTTTTGCTCTTCGACCTGCGTCAGGCGTTCGGCGATCTGCCGGTCAAGCTGCATGAAGGTGGCCGCCGGCTCGACGCGCAGCGCTTGCAGGGTGTCCGCCGGGAGCAGCGCGGCGAACGCGGTGAGTTCTTCGTCGAGGCGTTGGCGGTCGCTGGCCAGCTCCCGTTGCTGGTTGCTCAAGTGCTGCGCCGCCTGCTGATGCGCGGCCTCGGTCTTGCGCAATTGCTGGGTCAGCCGTGCCGCGTCCTGTTGCAGGGTGAGCAGGGCGTTCTGACGCTGTTCGTCCTGGGTGATGCTCTGGTTCAACTGATCGTTTTGCCGGGCGAGCCAAGCGTCGCGCTTGTCGGCGTCCTGCCCCATCAACTGCGCAGCCGAGGGGTGCGCATCGAGGCTCGGCGCCAACGCCAGTTGTTGGGCCGCCAGTTGTTCCTGCTGCTGCAGCAGTTCTTTCTGCCGGGCGATGACACCGCCGACGTCGGCGCGCAGTTCGCTGAGCTGTTCCTTGAGCCGCTCCACGGCCTGCTGTGCATTGGCCTGCTCGCTTTCGTCATGCCGGCCAAGGCTTTGCAGCAGCGCTTCGGGCTGATGGTACGGGTGCTCGTTGCTGCCGCAGACCGGGCAGGGCTGATCGTCCTGCAACTGCGCGCGCAACTCTTCGACGCTGGCGCTGCGGGCCAGGCGCTGACGCTCAAGCAGTTCGCGGGTGACGTTGAGCGTCTGCTCGGCGACGGCCAGTTCGGCCTTGGTCTTCACCCCGTCCTGGGTCAGGCGCTCGCGTTCCCGCTGGGCGTCGAGCTGGCGTTGCTGCAGGTCGGCCCCGCGCTTGTCCAGTTCCTGCCGTTGGGCCCACAGCCGCGCCAGGTCTTCGACGGCGCGCAGTTGCTTGCGGTTGTCCTGCAGCAGGTTGCCGAGGATGCCGATCTGTTCGGCGACCGCGTCCGGTTCGGCGCCGGCCTCCTTGAACAGCACCTCCAGTTCCTGCTTCTGCGCGGTGAGGTCTTCGGCGCTGCGGGCCGCCGCCTGTTCGAGGTCGGCCAGTTCGGCCTGGCCCTTGTTCAGTCGGTTGCCGATCAGCATCAACTGTTGCAGACGATCGCGGTAGGCGTTCCAGGCATCGCTCAACGGCGCCAGGTGGGCGCTTTGCCCGAGCCCGTCGGTGATGCGCCGCAAGCGCTCGGCGACTTCGGTCTGCTTGTCCTGCAAGGTCCGGATGGTCACCTGGCCTTGGGTGCAGGCCTGTTCCGCGTGCTGCCTGGCTTCGGCGCCGAGGGCGGCGTCCTTGGCCAGGCGGGCGAGGGTGCTTTGCTCTTCGAACGCCTGGCGCAGCAATGGCGCGCTGTCGCTTTGCCGTTGTTGCGCCAGCCCCAGGTCGGCTTTGGCGGCCTCCAGGCTTTGCTCCAGCTGCGATTGGCGTCCGGTCAGTTCGGCCAGTTGCCGGGTATGCGCGGCGATCTGCCCGGCCAGCGGCGTCAGCAAGGCATTCAGTTCACGCTTGCGGGCGAACTGGTGCCGCTGCGGGCCGAGCTGTTCCAGCCGGGTCAGCCTCAGGCGCTCGCCGCCGAGAGCTTCCCACTGCTGTTGCGCGCTGCGCGACTGCTCGGCGGCGGCTTGCTGCGCATCTTGCAGCCGGCTGAGTTCCTTGAGCCAGGCCTGTTGCTGTTCGAGCTGCTTGAGCTGCGCCTGTTGCAGCTTCAATTGCTGCTGGGCGGCGTCGAAGCGCCCATCCAGTTCGGCGCGGGCCTCCGGCGTCAGCGGCGTGACTCCGCTGGCCTGCTCGTTCAGCAGCCTGTGCGCTTCGCGGGCCTCTTTGGCCTTGTCGAAGGCGCGGCGGCCCAGGCGGGTGTAGAGCGCCGTGTCGGTGAGTTTCTCCAGCAGTTCGCTGCGGTCGTTGTCGTCGGCCTTGAGGAAGGCGCTGAACTCGCTCTGGGCCAGCAGCACGGCGCGGGTGAACTGCTCGAAGTTCAAGCCCAGCGCTGACTCCAGTTGAGCCTTGTATTCACCTTTCTGGCTGGCCAGCAGTTGATCCTGGTCGATGTCGCGCAGGCTCTGGCGGCTGGCCTGCAGCTTGCCGGCGGCTTTCTCGCGGGCACGGTTGGCTTCCCAGCGGGCGCGGTAGCGACGGCCGTCGACGCCGACGAAGTCCACTTCCGCGAAGCCTTCGCCGGTGCCGCGGCGCAGCAGGGTGCGCGGGTCGCCGGTGGCGATCTCACCGTCGGCGTCCGGCACCTTGGCGTCGCGGCCGGTGTTGTTCAACCGTGGCACGGCGCCGAACAGCGCCAGGCACAGGGCGTCGAGCAGGGTGCTCTTGCCGGCGCCGGTCGGGCCGGTGATGGCGAACAGGCCGGCGCTGGCCAGAGGTTCGGCGGTGAAGTCGATCTCGAAGGGGCCGGCCAGCGAGGCGAGGTTCTTCAGGCGAATGGCGAGAATCTTCATGGCTGCCCGGCCTCCATCTGTACGTCTTGCAGCAGTTCGGCGAAGTCCTTGAGGGTCTGTTCATCGACCTCGCTGCCGTAGCTGTCGAACCAGGCGCGGCTGAACAGTTCCTGCGGGGTGAGCTGATCCAGTTCGATCAGGGCATCGCCCCCGTCGGCGCCGTCGCGCCCGCCGGTGCCGGCGTATTCGGCGGCGATCCGCACCAGCCGCACGGCCTTGCCTTGCAGGGCGCTCTCCACTTGCTGGCGCAGGTCCGGCTGCGGCTCGTCGAGGCGCACGCGCACTTCCAGCCAGGGTTGGCGTTGGGGCTCCGCAAGCAGGTCGATGTTCGGCAGGTCCGCCAGTTGCAGGAGGATCTCGGCCAGCGGCGCAGGTCCGATGCGTTGCAGGTGCACGGACCTTGGGATCAGCCTCGGCTCGACGCTGACCAGGGTTTCGCCGTCGAGGGTGACGTCGAGGATCTGGTGCTGATAGTTGATTTCCGAGAACGACAGCGGGATCGGCGAGCCGCTGTAGCGGATCCGCTCCTCGCCGTTGACCTTTTGCGGCTTGTGCAGGTGGCCGAGGGCGACGTAGCTGACGGTGGGCCCGAACAGGCTGGCCGGCAGGGCTTCGGCGTTGCCGATGATCAGGCTGCGCTCGGAATCCTCCGACACCGAACCGCCGGCCATGTGCGCATGGCTGACGGCGATCAGCGCCTGGCCCGGCGTGCGCTTGGCGTTCGCCGCGTCGATCAGGCGCTCATGCACCTGGCCGATGCCGCGCAGGTAGTCGTCGCCCAGGTGGGCGCCGGTCACTTCGGCGGGCCGCAGGAACGGCAGCGCCAGGCACCATGCGGCGACCTCGCCCGTAGCGTCCGGCAACGGCAGCAGCAGGCGCTCGGTGTCGAGCTGCCCGTCATCGAGCCACAGCACCCGGCCCAACGCATGGGTGCGCAACCGGCGCATCAGCGGCGCGGGCAGCTCGATCCGCGAGCCGGAATCGTGGTTGCCGGCGATCATCACGATGGTCAGCGCAGGCTGTTGCTCGTGGGCGCTGACGATGAAGTCGTAGAGGCGTTCCTGGGCTTTGACCGGCGGGTTGACCGTGTCGAAGATGTCACCGGCGATCAGCAGGGCATCCGGCTGCGCCGCCTTCAGTTGCTTGAGCAGCCATTCGAGGAAGCAGGCGTGCTCGAAATCGCGCTCCTGGCCGTGCAGGTTCTGCCCAAGGTGCCAGTCGGAGGTGTGAAACAGACGCAAGGCGGACTCCGCATCAGGATTGAGGTGATGGCCGCTGCAAAGGCGGGAGGCCAAAGAGGGGAGAGTCTACTGGCAAATGCGCCGATTGTGGTCGAACTCGGGCCATGGCCGCTTGCCGCAGGGACTGCCGGATAGCGGAAGGCAATCCATTAATTGACGCCAGAATAGTGGCTCTTTAATATTGCGATATTACTTTGATATCACTTTTTGCATCGAGGGATCGACCATGTGCTCACCCGCCTTGGCGGTGAGGACGGGCGCGGCATTGCCGTGCCTGCCTCGAGACAGACCGAGGCTGGCAAGGAAGGACGTGACACAGACGTGGGCGGACATGCTCAAGCTTGTAGTCAAGGCGGGACATGCGACAAATATAATCTGTTTCCACAGGACAGGAATTTTAATAACTCTGCTTTCAAGGTGTTCTATGAGAATAGAATTAGAGAGGCGCTTGATGATCCTTAGAAAATAGCAGGGATGACGACAATTAGATTTAAGCGTGAGGATCCAGGTTCTGTTTGGCCTGATTCGCTGCAAGTTTTTTATACTATTGATGGTGGGGTGAAGTCAGTGGTTCTTAAAAATGAACCAAGACAAATTCCAGAGGTAATAGAGTGATTACGCAAGATTTCGAACTCGTCCAAAAAATTTTTGAACTGGTAGAGGCAGGAATAGTCCACGGTTATGATGCCTTTCGATACAATCTCGAGTGGGGAGGCAACTATATGGAGACTGAGCTTGCCGTTGAAAAAAATGGATCAGAAAGTTGGGATGTTGAAACCGATTTCAATGTTTCAAAAGTTTATGCGTTGGTAGAACAGCTACATGGAAATGCAACTGCTCGTGGCGAGCCGTGGGCGTCCTTTGTCTTGTCTTATCGCGAAGGCGAGCAAGTGAAGATAAACTTTACATACTAAGCAGTAAGATAAACGAACCCAGATCGAAGCGAGCTTTTTGCCTTGTGATTGAGTGATCAGGTTCATTGACGTGATGGGGGCGAAGAAAAGGAGACGAATCTATTTGATAGATCTGTCTCCTTTTTTTGCGGCAAATATGGTGCTCGCTTTACTGTCGATACTCCTGTTGCGGGGGCGAATGGGAATGGATTTACAAACCAGACTCAAATACTCCAGGGTTGACAACGATTTTTGTGAAGTGATCTTATGCCTCTAGGAATCAATGAAGTTGTACACTTGTTGGAAGATCTTCCTTTAGAGGGGGGTTTTAAAAGTGTCACTATTGCACAGTTGTCACTGAGGTTGTCTCAGTTTTAAGTTGTAAGGTGGTCACTTCGTCGCAATTGGGAATTGCAAGTGCTAAATGATAAGAAATGGGCGGATCTATTTGAAGTGAATTAATAGAAAAGCTGGAGGGCATGGACTGCTATAGGAAGATGCTCAGAGTACTGCGACGATAATGTTGAGGCTGTAGAGAAAAGGGCATATCTATTTGAAGAGGGAAGCAATTTAATAGATGTATCCACGTTCTTAATAAGCCTTAATTGTCGAGGATGTTCATGAAGCTCAAGTTTTATCATCAGCCAGGCGGAACCTATCCTGAAGTCGGGCAGATATTCCATGCGGTAGCTGAAGTGGTTTCAACGGATGAAGAGGCGCCGCGCTACGAACTCTATGTCTGCAGTGTTCTAGGTGCGATCGCTCAGATCCCAAAGGATTGCGATCGATTGCTGGCTGCCATTGAGTCGGTAGAGACAGGCGAGCAGGAGTCAGCCAGCGATGGTGGCAATGATGTTCTGCTGAACATTGATGCGAGCGCTGTGCAAGTCGATATTCTGGTCAACGATGACTGGGTGGGTCAGCCTGAGGGCAGGTTTACTCTTCAGGAGTGGCGTAAAGTGCTCGAAGGATGGAAATATCTTTTGGAGCTACCTGAAGGTTCCGCGCAATTTGTGATGGTCGAGTTGCCATAGGCAAACTTGATTCAGGGCAGGTGTGCGGCGGATGGGCGATCAGTCGGGTTTGTTGGATGGCCGCCCGGACATTCTTGCTGCCGGAAGGCGCTGTCAGCCAGCAATGACAGCGAGGTTCTTTGAGTAGTCCGGGCTATTTGAAAGAAAGGGGACGAATCTATTTAATGCGATGATCAATTCAATAGATCTGAACCTTTATTTACCCTTGATTCGTTAACGCGCCCACGATCTGAATCGCCGACCTTGACCAGAGCAAACGGAACTCTCTCATTGCATCATTCGAACTACCCCCGCCTAAAGGTATTCCTGGCCTTTCTTCTGTGCCCGTTGGTCCCTGGCTTCATCGCCGGGATCGTCAAGACCGTTGCGACGGTTGCCCATCTGGCCATGAACCCGAGGCTGATCGGCGAGGTGGGGCCGGAGTTGATGATGATGCCTTTCCTCGCGCCCGTGCTGGCGCTGTTGATTTTCATCGTGCCGTTTCTGCTGTTCTCTTCGGCGATTGCGGGGCTGAAAGTGACGAGAACGGTGCGGGCCTGCGCGACGGTTGCCCTGGTGGGCGCTTGTGTCGCCACGTTGTGGGTCGTTCCGTTTGTGGTCGCCGTTTTCCGCGATGACCCACGGGGGAATGGCCTGGAGTACGGGGTGGAGTTGGCCGTGCTGTTTGCTGTGTCGATGGCCACGTGCTGGTTGACCGCGCGTTTCTTTTTGCCTGAGCCGGTCAGTCTTGAGGCCGATTCCGGTCAGGGTGTCGATTGATCCCAGCGCAGATTTTTCAGCCCCTCAACGCAAACGCCCCGAACGATGTCGGGGCGTTTTCATGTGTCGGGCTCAATAGCCGGGGTGTTTAGCGGAATGCCGGCACCACGTGCTTGATGAACAGCTCCAGCGATTTCTTTTTCTCCGCATGGGGCAGGCTGTTGTCGCACCAGAAGCTGAACTCATCCACGCCCAGTTCCTGGTAGTACTTGATCCGCGGAATGATTTCTTCCGGCGTGCCGATCATTGCGGTCTTGTGCAGGCTCTCCAGTTCGAATTCCGGGCGGCCGGCGAATTTCTCTTCCGGGCTGGGGGCGAGGAAGCCGTTGACCGGGACTTCCTTGTTGCCGAACCACGCGTCGAACGTGCGGTAGAAGCGTGAGATGGCCTTGGCGCCGACTTTCCAGCCGTCCGGATCGTCAGCGGTGTGCACGTGGGTGTGGCGCAGCACCATCAGTTGCGGGCGCGGCACGCCGGGGTTGTTGTCCAGGGCGGTCTGGAATTTGTTCTTCAGGTCGACGACTTCTTCATCGCCCTTCATCAGCGGCGTGACCATCACGTTGCAGCCGTTGGCCACGGCGAAGTTGTGGGAGTCCGGGTCGCGGGCGGCGATCCACATCGGCGGGTTGGGCTTCTGCACCGGCTTCGGCACGCTGGTGGAGGTCGGGAATTTCCAGATGTCGCCGTTGTGGGCGTAGTCGCCCTGCCACAGGGCGCGCACCACCGGAACCATTTCCCGCAGGGCCTGGCCGCCGGCCGATGCGGGCATGCCGCCGGCCATGCGGTCGAACTCCACCTGATAGGCGCCGCGGGCCAGGCCGACTTCCATCCGGCCGTTGCTGATCACGTCGAGCAGGGCGCATTCGCCGGCCACCCGCAGCGGGTGCCAGAACGGCGCGATGATGGTGCCGGCGCCCAGGTGGATGGTGGTGGTCTTGGCCGCCAGGTACGCCAGCAGCGGCATCGGGCTCGGCGAGATGGTGTATTCCATGGCGTGGTGTTCGCCGATCCACACGGTGCTGAAACCGCCGGCCTCCGCCATCAGGGTCAGTTCGGTCAGGTCTTCGAACAGTTGGCGGTGGCTGACGCTTTCGTCCCAGCGTTCCATGTGTACGAACAGGGAAAATTTCATGACGCTACCTCGGATCTCTTGTTGTTGGCCGGTCGCTGTCGGGCCTGTTTAACGGCAACCGGTTGGGGTCAGGCGAAAACGGGCAGGGCGCCCATCTTGCCGTGGCAATACACCAGCGGTCCTGCGTCTTGCTCGGGCACGATCAGGTTCTTCACCGCGCCGACCATGATGGCGTGGTCGCCGCCCTCGTATTCGCGCCACAACTCACATTCGATGATAGCCGTGGCGTTGGCCAGGATCGGGTTGCCCAGCTCGCTCAGCGTCCATTCGATGCCCTGGGCCTTGTCCTTGCCCTTGCGGGCGAACGCGTAGGCCTCGCTCTGCTGGCCGCCGGACAGCACGTGGATGGCGAAGCGTTTGTTCTTGATCAGGACAGGGTAGGAGTCGGAGCTGTAGTTGGGGCAGAACAGCACCAGGGCGGGATCCATCGACAGCGAGCTGAAGGCGCTGGCGGTCAGGCCGACGATCTGGCCGTCGTCATCCAGGGTGGTGATGACGGTTACGCCGGACGGAAACGAACCCATGACTTGTTTGTAGAGGGCGGCATCGATCATTGGACGATCCTCGGATGGGGTGACGCGGTTTTTATGTGTTTGTGGGTCTGATGGTATACCGTAATACATCGTTTGCAAGCGCTTTTTTGATGAAACGATAAACGCGGCGCTTTCGTCGGAAAGTCAGGGTTTACGGGGCTTTTCCGTAGCCGCAGGGGCTTGGGATCAGGGAGGATGGCGGATCAGATGATGCCGTAAACAGCGGATCAGTCTTGTGAAAATGTTGGAATACCATAATATGGTGTTCGCTAGCGATGCGCTCCCAGAGGCCCTCTTTCGCTCAAATCTGTGGCGAGGGAGCTTGCTCCCGCTGGGGCGCGCAGCGGCCCTGAAAGCGTTGTGAGCGCTGCGCACTCAAGCGGGAGCAAGCTCCCTCGCCACAGGTGGCTTCATACAAAGATAAAAACAGACAAGCTCGAGTTCATGCATATGTCCCAGATGTCCCGGCAAGATCCGTTGATCGAGAATCACACGGTCGACTACGTCCCACTCGCGGAACGCCACGGGAAGGCCCGCGACCTGTTCACCCTGTGGTTCAGCACCAACATCGCGCCGCTGCCCATCGTCACCGGCGCCATGGTGGTTCAGGTGTTCCACCTTGACCTCTTCTGGGGGCTGCTGGCGATTGCGCTGGGGCACATGATCGGCGGTCTGGTGATCGCCCTGGCCTCGGCCCAGGGCCCGCGCATGGGCATTCCGCAGATGGTGCAGAGCCGCGGCCAGTTCGGCCGTTACGGCGCGCTGCTGATCGTGTTCTTCGCGGCGGTCATCTACATCGGCTTCTTCATTTCCAACATCGTGCTGGCCGGCAAATCCATCGTCGGCATCGCGCCGTCGGTGCCGGCGCCACTGAGCATCCTGATCGGGGCCCTCGGCGCCACGGCCATCGGCGTGATCGGCTACAACTTCATCCATACCCTCAACCGCATCGGCACCTGGGTGATGGGCAGCGCGCTGCTGGCCGGGTTCCTCTACATCTTTGCCCATGACCTGCCGGCGGACTTCTTCACCCGCGGCAGCTTCAACCTGTCCGGCTGGCTGGCGACGGTGTCGCTGGGGATCATCTGGCAGATCAGCTTTTCGCCTTACGTGTCCGACTATTCGCGTTACCTGCCGGCGGACATCGGCATCGCCAAGCCGTTCTTCGCCACCTACCTGGGGGCGACGCTGGGCACGATCCTGTCGTTCGCCTTCGGTGCGGTCGCCGTGCTGGCGGCGCCGGAAGGCACCGAGGCGATGGCGGCGGTCAAGCTCTCCACCGGTTGGCTGGGGCCGATCCTGATGGTGCTGTTCCTGCTCAACATCATCAGCCACAACGCCCTGAATCTGTACGGTGCGGTGCTGTCGATCATCACCTCGATCCAGACCTTCGCCAGCCAATGGACGCCGAGCGTCAAGGTGCGGGTGGCGCTGTCGAGCGTGGTGCTGGCGGGCTGCTGTGTGGTGGCGCTGGGCGCGTCGGCGGACTTCATTTCCCAATTCATCGGCCTGATCCTCGCGCTGCTGTTGGTACTGGTGCCGTGGGCGTCGATCAACCTGATCGACTTCTACCTGATCAAGCGCGGCCGCTACGACATCGCGTCGATCTTCCGCGCCGACGGCGGCCTCTACGGGCGTTTCAACCTGCACGCGATCATCGCCTACTTCATCGGCATCCTGGTGCAGCTGCCGTTCGCCAACACGTCGCTGTACGTCGGGCCCTACGCCAATCTGGTGGAGGGCGCAGACCTTTCGTGGCTGGTGGGCCTGGCCGTGACCTGCCCGCTGTACTACTGCCTGGCGACCCGCAGCCAGCCGCAGCGCAGCGGGGCGGCGCAGTTCAGCTACACGGACTGATTCGCAAGCGCCTCACCCGCAATGCCCGGCCCTTCGCCGGGCATTGTCGTTTCCGCACTGCGGCGGTCAATCAAATTGGCCGTTTCGATCCCCTTTTGGCCAACCGGCCACTGTGCCCGGCCAGCGCCGTCGGCAAGAATCGGACGCAACCGACAAAAACAACAGGATGCCGCAACACCTTGCCCTTGGCTGACGGTCAGCCGCTGCCGTGTACAGAACAACAAAACCATCGAACTCACGCCGCTTCAGGGGAAACAACCATGGTCACGATCAAACGCATGCTGGGCGCCACCGTGTGCGGGCTGACGCTGCTGGCCAGCGCCGTCCAGGCCGAACAGCGCGAATTGCGGGTGTACAACTGGGCGGACTACATCCTGCCGTCCGTGCCCAAGGATTTCGCTGCCAACAGCGGGATCAAAGTGACCTGGGACACCTTCGACACCAACGAATCCCTGGAGGCGAAGCTGCTGACCGGCAACTCCGGCTACGACCTGGTGGTGCCGTCCAACCAGTTCCTCGACACCCAGATCAAGGCCGGCGTGTTCCAGAAGCTCGACAAGTCCAAATTGCCGAACTGGCAACACCAGGATCCGGCGCTGCTTAAGCTGCTGGACGCCAACGACCCGGGCAACCAGTACGGCGTGCCCTACATGTACGGCACGGTGCTGATCGGCTTCAACCCGGCCAAGGTCAAGGCCGCGCTGGGCGAGAACGCGCCGGTGGACAGCTGGGACCTGGTGTTCAAGCCCGAGAACATGGAAAAGCTCAAGTCCTGCGGCGTGGCGATGCTCGATTCGCCGTCGGAGATCCTGCCGCTGGCCCTGCATTACTTGGGGCTCGACCCGAACAGCCAGAACCCGGACGACTATGAGAAGGCCAAGGCGCTGATGCTGAAGGTCCGGCCCTACGTCACCTATTTCAACTCGGCGAAGTACATGACCGACATCGCCAACGGCGACATCTGCGTGGCCATCGGCTACTCGGGCAGCTTCTACCAGTTCGGCAACCGGGCGAAGGAGGCGGGCAACGGTGTGGTGGTCGACTGGCGCCTGCCGAAGGAAGGCGCGCCGATCTGGTTCGACACGTTCGCCATTCCGAAGAGCGCGCAGAACGTGGCCGAGGCCCATGAGTTCCTGAACAACCTGCTGGATCCGAAGGTGATCGCGCCGATCAGCGATTTCCTCGGCTACCCGAACGCCAACAAGGATTCGATGGCCCTGATCAACAAGGACATCACCGACAACCCGAACCTGACGCCGACCAGCGCCGCGCTGGCGAAGCTCTACGTGGTCCAGCCGTTGCCGCAGAAGCTGGAGCGGGTGCGCACGCGGGTGTGGACCAGCATCAAGTCCGACAAGTAATCCGCATGCCGGGTGCCGCGCCGCAATCCTCCGACGGGGGATTGCAGCCGGCCTGCGTGGCGTGCGGTGGGGTCAAACGTGCTTGAGCTGCCAGATGTGGTTGATCGATTCGTAGTCCACCAGCAGGCTGCGCTCCAGAAAACCCTTCAGTTCGGCCCGGCCGTTCCAGGTCACCATGTAGTGCAGGTTCGGGTCGTAATAGTGGAGTTGTCCGTTCGAGCCGAACAGCCATGAGCTTTTTGTGCTGACAATGGCCAGGGCGTGGGATGCGGCCTTCCTCGCCTTGACGCCGATCAGGTAGTAGCGGGGGGTGTCCTCGAGTTTCTGCAGCTCATCGGTCAGGGTTTTCAGAGTGATGGGCGTTTTTTCGTCGATGACCCGCAAGCTGCGGATTTCCAGGAGTTTGGCCTTGTCCGTGGTCTTGTTCTTCAAGGACTCGGTGATCGGTTGCTGCTCGCGCAGCACTTCCAATTCCTGGGCGGCAAATTCGGCCGCCATGATCTTGTAGGCGGACAGATCCTTCTGGATCGGCTCGATGTTCTGCTTTTCGGACGGCTCAAGCATCTCAAGCCTGAACCGGTCCTGGATGGCCAGGCCTTGCAGTTGGAGCTCCTGTTGTCGCCGCACGCGCTCTGCCTGCTCATCCTTGAGCCGCTTGATCAGGGCGCTGCTGGTCAATTCGGCTTGCTCCTTCAGGTGCCGGACATAGAACTCATCGTCCTCCTCGGCGAGCGAAGCCCTCTGGCACCATTGGATGGCATCGTCCGGGCTTTTCATCATTTCGGTGAGCCATTCGGAGCTCAATGACATGCAGATGTCAGGCTGGTGGGCATTCGCCTTGTATTTCTTCATGGGTGTAACGTCCCTGTCGATGTCCGCGATGGACAAACATGCAACGGCTACCTGAAGCCTTGACTGTAGCTCATGATCGACAAGGCGCGTGCGTAGGCGACCGGCCACTGAACCGGAGGCGTCAGCCGCGTTTCTTGTCCAGATCCTGCGCCACGGCGTTGTCGGTCGCTTTGTCCCTGGTCGTGACCAGGCTCAACGCCACCGACAGCAGAATCACGCCGCCCACCACCGCCAGCGACCATTCCACCGGCATGTGGAACCACGGCATGAGCGTCATCTTGCCCCCGATGAACACCAGCACCAGCGCCAGGCCGTACTTGAGCAGGTGGAAGCGGTCGGCCATGTCCGCCAGCAGGAAATACAGCGCCCGCAGGCCCATGATCGCGAAGATGTTCGAGGTGAACACGATGAACGGATCGGTGGTGACGGCGAAGATCGCCGGGATGCTGTCGACCGCGAACATCAGGTCGCTGGCCTCGATCAGCACCAGCACCAGGAACATCGGCGTGGCCCAGCGGACGCCGTTCTGCACCACAAAGAAACGTTCGCCGTGGAAACCGCCGGTGATGCGCAGATGCCCGCGCACCCAGCGCAGCAGCGGGTTCTTGTCCAGGTCCGGCTGGTGTTCGGCGAACATCAGCATCTTGATCCCGGTGATGATCAGGAACGCGCCGAACACATACAAAAGCCAGGCGAACTGCGACACCAGCCACACGCCGGCGAAGATCATCGCCGCGCGCATCACGATGGCCCCGAGCACCCCGTACAGCAGCACCCGGCGCTGCAGTTCCGGCGGCACGGCGAAGTAGCCGAAGATCATCACGAAGACGAACATGTTGTCGATCGACAACGACTGCTCGATCAGGTAGCCGGTGAGGAATTCCAGGGTCTTTTGCCGGGCGATGTCGGCGCCGAATTCGCCGTTCAAGTACCACCAGAGCAGCCCGGCGAAGGCCAGCGCCAGCGCGCACCAGGCGACCACCCAGCACGACGCTTCGCGCACCGACACCCGATGGGCCTTGCGCCCGCCGAACACAAACAGGTCCAGGGCCAGCATGGCGAGGACAAAAACAATGAAGGCGCCCCACATCCAGGGCTCGCCGATGTTGATGGGGTGCATGCCGTTCTCCCTGTCTTTATGTTTTTCGGGGTAGACGGGGCCATGCTAGTGGGAGCATTCCGACAAAGAAAAATCGTTTATTTCGTGGGTATTGTTCGTTAATAACGAAGTGTCGGAAATACTTCATTCAACACTTCTTTGCTAACCTCGCTGTCGAGTCAGTCCACCACTCCGGGAGCCACGATCATCGACACGCCAGATCCTCAAGCCGTCTGCAGCCCGATCACCAGCGCCGCCATATTCATCGTGGCGACCCTCAACGCCGGGGCTGAGGCCGCCGAAACCGTTCGCGGTTGGTGCGCCGATGTCGCGGGGCTGACGCGCTCGGTCGGCAAGCGCGTTCCCTCGGGAAACCTGTCTTGCGTCTGCGGGTTTTCTTCCAGCGCCTGGGATCGTCTGTTCGGCAGTCCGCGCCCGGCGTCCTTGCACGGCTTTCGCGAGTTCGGTGTAGAAGGGCGGCGCGCCGTTTCCACGCCGGGCGACCTGTTGCTGCACATTCGAGCCGATCAGATGGACCTGTGTTTCGAGCTGGCGACGCAGTTGATGTCCGCGCTGGACGGCGCTGTGACGGTGACCGACGAGGTTCAGGGTTTCCGCTATTTCGACATGCGTAGCATCATCGGGTTTGTCGATGGCACGGAAAATCCGGTCGGCCGCAAAGCCGAGCATTTCGCCCTCGTGGGCGATGAAGATCAGGCGTTCAGCGGTGGCAGTTATGTGCTGGTGCAGAAGTACCTGCACAACATGAAGGCGTGGAACGAATTGTCGGTCGAGGATCAGGAGCGGGTGATCGGCCGCACCAAACTGTCCGATATCGAGCTGGACGATTCGGTCAAGCCGAGCAATTCCCACAGCGCACTGACGACCCTCACCAAGGACGGCGAAGAGGTGAAGATCCTGCGCGACAACATGCCGTTTGGTCGGCCTGGCGCGGGGGAGTTCGGTACTTATTTCATTGGCTACGCGCGTTCGCCGGAGCCGCTGGAGCTGATGCTGGAAAACATGTTCGTCGGCAAGCCGCCCGGCAACTACGATCGGTTGCTGGACTTCAGCACGGCGGTCACCGGCAGTCTGTTCTTTGTGCCTTCGGCGGATCTGCTGGAGGCGTTGGCCGAGCGATGAAAAAAGGCGGGATCGAATGATCCCGCCTTTTTTCTTACTTGCCGGTCGCCAGCGCTGGCGTGCGCGGCGGCACCAGACGTTTCGAACCGGTTGCCTCGAACGCCGCCGCCAGGCGCAGCAGCGTCGAGTCGTCGTAGGCGCGGCCAGCGAAGGTCAGGCCCACCGGCATGCCAATGTCCGCCATGACGCCCATCGGCACGGTCACGGTCGGCACGCCGAGGTGGCGGATGGCGAGGTTGCCGTTGGCGACCCAGATGCCGTTGCTCCAGGCGATGTCCGCCGACGCCGGGTTGACGTCCGCGTCCGCCGGGCCGACGTCGGCGTTGGTCGGGAACAGCACGGCGTCGAGGCCGAGGCGGTCCATCCAGTCTTCGAGGTCGAGCTTGCGGGTCTGTTCCAGGCCGCGCAGGCCGTCGGGCAGGGTCGGGATCTGATCCCAAGGCTTGATGCCGCGCTCGGCCATGCGCACGTATTCGTCCATGCCGGCGGCCAGGTCGCCCTCGCGGTTGGGCAGGGTGCCCGGATCGTGCGGGAAGATCTTCGGCCCGTCGACGTCCGCCAGGCGGTTGAGTTTCGGGTCGCCGTTGGCCCGCAGGAAATCGTCGAACGCCCAGGCCGACAGATCCCACAGTTCATCGTGCATGAATTCCTTGGACACGATCCCGCGGTTGAACACGGTCGGCGCGCCGGGACGGTCGCCTTCGCAATTGGACACCAGCGGGAAATCCACTTCGATCACCTCGGCGCCGGCGGCTTCCAGCGCCTTGCGCGCCTCGTTCCACAGGTCGATCACCGAAGGACGGGTGTTGATGCGCTGTCCGGTCGGGCCGCCGATGCCGGGGGCTTCGCTGGTGCCGGCTTCGGCGTCCGCATTGATGTACATGCGCGGCACGCCCAGGCGCTTGCCGGCCAGGGCCGCGCTGCCGACGGCCAGCTCGGCGTAGGAGGCCGGACGCACCGACGCCACGCTCGGGATCGGCACCCACGGCTGCAGGCGCCACAGGTCGCCGCGGGTGTCGGTGTCTTCGGCCACCACCACGTCGAGCACTTCAAGCAGGTCGGCCATGGTGCGGGCGTAAGGCACGACCACGTCCATGGTCGGCGTCAGCGGCCAGTTGCCGCGCACCGAAATCACCCCGCGCGACGGCGTGTAGGCGCACAGGCCGTTGTTGGAGGCCGGGCCGCGGCCGCTCGACCAGGTTTCCTCGGCCAGGCCGAACGCCGAGTAGCTCGCGGCGGTGGCGGTGCCGGCGCCGTTCGACGAGCCGGAGGCGAAGGGGGCGGTCAGGTAAGCGGCGTTGTAAGGGCTCTCGGCACGGCCGTAGACACCGCGCTGCATCCCGCCGTTGGCCATCGGCGGCATGTTGGTCTTGCCCAGGCAGATCGCCCCGGCGGCGCGCAGGCGCTCGATGGTGAACGCATCGCGGTGGGCGACCAGATCGGCGAAGGCCGGGCTGCCGGACGCGGCGGTCAGGCCCTTGACCAGGTAGCTGTCCTTGGCGGTGTAAGGGATGCCGTCCAGCGGGCCGAGGGTCTTGCCGGCGGCGCGGCGGGCGTCGGAGGCTTCCGCTTCCTTCAGGGCTTCGGGGTTGCGCACCACCACGGCGTTGAGGGCGGTGGCGGTCTGCGGGCCGTCATAGGCGTCGATCCGCGCCAGATAGGCCTGAACCAGCTCGACGGCCGTGGTCTGGCCGGACTCCAGGGCTGCGCGCAATTGGGCAATGGAAACTTCAGTGACTTCGATCATGCTGTTACCGCCGACAGGTTCTCAGATGGGTTGTTCGTCATGGTTATCGTGGCACGGTGTCAAGAATCCTTGATGAGCGAGACTCTACCCTGAAGTGAAGCGAAGGGGGTATTCAAATTCGATAAATATCGGCATTTTCAGCGAAAAAATTCGCCGGGCGTCTCACCGAACTGTTGTCGGAACGCTGCGATGAAGGCTGATGTTGAATCATAGCCGCAGGCCAGGGCCACATCGGTGACCCGTTCGCCCCGTTCCAGCGGCGTCAGGGCGCCGAGCAGGCGCAGGCGCTGGCGCCAGGCCCGGAAAGTCAGGCCGGTGTCGCGCAGGAACAGGCGGCTGAGGGTCTTTTCGGTGACGCCGAACCGGTCGCTCCAGTGCTGCAGCGTGGTCGACTGATCGGGATGCTGCTCAAGGCTGCGGTAGATCTGCTGCAAGCGGCTGTCCTGGGGCAGTGGCAGCATCAGGTCGATTTGCGGGGCTTCGGCCAATTGATCGAGGATCACCTGGGCCAGCCGTCCGTGGGGGCCGTCCTGGTCGTACTCCACCGGCACGCCGCTGAAGGTGCGGATCAACTCGCGCAGCAGGTCGTTCACGGCCAGCACATGACACCGTTGCGCCGCCCAGCCTGCAACGCTGCAATCGATGTACAGGCTGCGCATTTCCGTGTGCGGCGAACTGAACACCCGATGCGGCACCCCGGCCGGGATCCACACCGCCCGCTCCGGCGGGGCGACGAAGCGCCCGGCGGCGGTCTGCACTTCCAGCACACCCTGGATCGCATAGGACAACTGCACCCACGGATGGCTGTGGCGGCGGGTGAGGGCGCGGTTGGGCAGCGATTCGGTGCGGCCGTAGAGCGGCCGCGGCAGGCTGGGCAGGCCGGGAATGCTGCGTCTGACGCTTTTGTCATGTCCTTTAGGCGGCATCTGTTGGCTCTTCGGCGTTAGTCGGTCATCGGCGATCACGTTAGAGTCGCTTTCACGTACTGGCAACCCCCGGAAACCCTGTTCATGACCCGTCCCCGCTTGTTACCCGACAACTTCACCCTGACTCTGATCGGCGTGGTGCTGCTGGCCAGTTTCCTGCCCGCCAGCGGCCAGGTCGCGGCCGGCTTCGGCTGGCTGACCAACATCGCCATCGCGCTGCTGTTCTTTCTGCATGGCGCCAAGCTTTCGCGGGAGTCGATCATCGCCGGCGCCGGCCACTGGCGCCTGCATTTGCTGGTGTTCGGCCTGACCTTCGTGCTGTTCCCGCTGCTGGGCCTGGCGCTCAAGCCGCTGCTGTCACCGCTGATCGGCGACAACCTGTACATGGGCATGCTCTATCTGTGTGCGCTGCCGGCCACGGTGCAATCGGCGATTGCGTTCACTTCGCTGGCCCGCGGCAACATTCCGGCGGCGATCTGCAGCGCGGCGGCCTCCAGCCTGTTCGGGATCTTCCTGACGCCGCTGCTGGTGACAATGCTGCTGAACGTTCACGGTGACGGCGGCTCGACCCTCGATGCCATCGTGAAGATCAGCGTTCAGCTGCTGTTGCCGTTCATCGCCGGACAGATCGCCCGGCGCTGGATCGGCGCCTGGGTCGGGCGCAACAAGCATTGGCTCAAGTTTGTCGATCAGGGTTCGATTCTGCTGGTGGTCTACGGCGCCTTCAGCGAGGCGGTGAACGAAGGCATCTGGCATCAGATTCCGGTGCTGGATCTGTTCGGGCTGGTGGTGGTGTGCTGCATCCTGCTGGCGCTGGTGCTGCTGGCGTCCACGGTGCTGGGCAAGGCGTTCGGCTTCAGCCAGGAAGACCGCATCACCATTCTGTTCTGCGGCTCGAAGAAGAGTCTGGCGACCGGCGTGCCGATGGCGCAGGTGCTGTTCGCCGGCAGCACGATCGGCGTACTGATTCTGCCGCTGATGCTGTTTCATCAGATTCAGTTGATGGTGTGTGCAGTGCTGGCGCAGCGATATGCCAAACGGCCGGAGTCGATTCCTGAACTGATGGCTCAGGTGGATCCATAAGGGAATTGGCTGAAAAAAGGAGGGTGAAACGAGGAAGAAAATGGCAGGGGCGGCTGGATTCGAACCAACGCATGGCAGGATCAAAACCTGCTGCCTTACCGCTTGGCGACGCCCCTGTATTCGGTTGGCCTGTCTGGCTTCCCGGAAAGTGCGCGAAATTTAACAACATTTTTTCCGTCTGTGAAGCCCCGGACGAAATAATTTTCTTGGAAAACAGCCTGTTATCTTTTTTGCGCCCTGCATGACGGCGCATTCAGGCGCTTTTCCTACAGCGTCCCCGAGTATTTCACGGCGGCTGCGGCACGGGAGGGGACATTCAGCGTCCGCAGCAACGACGACACATGAATGCGCACGGTAAACGGAGATATATCGAGTTCCCGAGCGATTTCCTTGTTGGTCTTGCCTTGGGCGATCAGCCGCAGCACCTCCTGCTGACGGGCGGTCAGCGCCGTGCCGGACTCCAGCGGCAACAGCCCCGAGGGCGCGTACCTGACCACCACTTCACCCTCGCGGATGGCCAGGATGGCCTGAGCGATTTCGTCCGGGGCGATGTTCTTGCCGATGAACCCGTCGATCCCGGCGGCCATGACTTCACCGATCAGCGTTTCGTCGTCGACCATCGACACCACGATCAGCGAGGTGCGCGGCCATTGCAGGCGCAGTTCCGCCAATTGGTCGAGGCTGGTCAGGCCGGGAAAACGCAGGTCCAGGATCAGCGTGTCAGGCTCTTCGCCCGTCAGCAGCAGGGTGCGCACGGTGTCGAGATCGCCCGCTTCGTCGATGGCGGCTTCGGGCAGCAGGCGCTGGACGGTGCGCAGCAGCGCTTCGCGAAACAGCGGGTGATCGTCGGCTATGATGATTCGGCAGGCCATGGCTGCACCCTCCCTGGGTCTGGCGTTCCGTTGGCGTGCACCTTAGCACCGGGCAAAGGCATTGCCTGTTGGTTCGTGCTGGATCTGACGACTGCCGCACAAGGACGTTCCCATGAAGTTCGAAAAGAACACCGAGCTCGACCAGGCCAACCTGCGCATCGTTCTGGCGAGCGTGGCCCTGGTCTACATCAGCGTGCTCGGCTTTCTGCCGGGGCAGCGCGTGGAGACCTACCTGCCGATCATCGCCTACATCAGCGTGTTCCTGCTGGCGTCGGCGGTGCTGCGCCAGGCCATTGTGCGTTGGCCCGGGCATTATCCGGCGCGGCGGATCTTCGGCATGGTCAACGACTACACCGGCACCTCGTTCGGGCTGGTGATGGGCGGCGCGACGGCGTTGCCGCTGTATGCGGTGATGGTCTGGGTCAACCTGGGCAACGGCATGCGCTACGGCTCGCGTTACCTGGCGATCGCCACGGCGCTGGCGTTGGCGGCGCTGGTCGTGGTCTACAGCCTGACGCCGGTGTGGCAGGCGCAGCCGTTCATGGTGCTGATGCTGATGATCACCAGCACGGTGATTCCGTTCTATGCGCACCTGCTGCTGGAGCGCACGCGCAAGGCGTCGGAGGAGGCGGTCGCGGCCAATCTGGAGAAGTCGCGGTTCCTGGCCCAGGCCAGCCACGACCTGCGCCAGCCGATCCATTCCATCGGCCTGTTCACTGCGTGCCTTCGCGAGTCCCGCCTGGGTGACGACGAGCGGCGGCTGGTGGACAACATCGACCGTTCGCTGCTCAACGTCTCGCAGCTGTTCCGTTCGATCCTCGACCTCTACACCCTCGACAACGGGCGGATCCAGCCCAGGCTCCAGACATTCGACCTGGGCGAATGGCTGGCCGACCTGATCCGCCAGAACGCCGAGGCCGCCCGCTGGGCCGGGGTGGAGCTGCGCCTGCGTCCGTGCCGGCACTGGGTGCGTACCGACCCGGCGCTGCTGGCGACCATGGTGCAGAACGTCCTGTCCAACTGCTTCAAGTACGGTGCGCAGCGGCCGGTGCTGATCGGCGTGCGCAAGCGTGCAGGCGCACTGGCCATCGTGGTGTACGACCGTGGCAGCGGGATCGCCGAGGAACATCTGCCGAAGGTTTTCGAGGAGTTCTATCGGGTTCGCCAATTGCGCGACAAGGATGTCGAAGGCGTGGGGCTCGGGTTGTCGATCGTCAAACGGCTGGGTCAACTGATCGGTGTCGGGGTGACGCTGCGTTCGCGGCTCGGACATGGCACGGCGGTCACGCTGTTCGGGCTGCCGCCGGCGACGGCGCCTGCGTTGCCGGCGGTGCGCGACGAGGCGCGTCAGGCGGGCCTGCTGACCGGGCTGAAGGTGTGTCTGGTGGAGGATGACCGCAACGTGCTGCTGGCCACGTCGGCGTTGCTGGAGCGCTGGGGATGCGCGGTGCAGGCCGAGACGACGGGGCAGGGCCTGGTGACGGACTGCGACATCATCGTCGCCGACTACGACCTGGGGCCCCACGGCACCGGCATCGAGTGCATCGACGACATTCGCCGGCAACGCGGACGGGCGGTGCCGGCGATGATCATCACCGGGCATGACATCGAGAAGATCCAGGCGGCCCTGCACGACCGCCGGATCGCCATCCTGTCCAAACCGGTGCGCCCGGCCGAGCTGCGCGCGACCTTGCGCGCGCTGCGCGAACGGCGGGAGGAGCCGGTCGGCGCCGGCTCTGACAGTCTTGCGTGAGGGCGGCGCGGACAGCACCGGGCGAGTAGGGTCAAATCATGGCCGGGCCGTCGCCGGTCACTGGTACGGAATCTGCGAAGCCCCCTTCGGCAGGCAGGTCAACGGCGGCGACATGATCCCCATGCTGGCCACGGCGACGATTGCGCCGCTGGGCAGCTCGCAGTTGTATTCGCCGCCGGCGGTGTAGGCCGTGTAGTAGGTGAGGGTGCTGTCGCTGCGCACGTTGGCGATTTTCGTGACGGGCTGGCCGATCACGGTCTGGGCCCGTTCCTTCATGCTGTCTTCGGTGGGTTTGGCGGTCTGGCAACCGGCGGTGGCGGCCAGCAGGGCGCCGATGACGGCGAGTGAGCAGACGCGGGAGTGCAGTTTCATGGTGTGTCTTCCTTGGTGTTGTTCTTTTTCCGGGCGCAACGGTGCCGCGCACGGTGCAAGGGCCGTGTGGGGAAGCGTTGGGGTCGCGGGGACTATAGCGCCGGGCGGTGCACCGGTCGATTAGCACAAATGTGCTAGCGGGGATGAAGCGGGCGGTCGATGGGGACCGCCCGTTCGTTCGGATGGGCCGGTTATTGAGGGCTGTTGAACTGGTCGGAATAGCTGCCTGTCATGAGCGCTGACGCGACCCGGTCAGAGCCGACACCGACGCGGGAGTAGGCCAGGCGATTGGCGCCGACCTTGTCCGCGCCGTCGGCGGCCAGGGCACCTGCGCCGACATGGTCGGAGCCGTCGGAAGCCACCGCGCCCGCGCCGACATGGTCGGAACCGTCGGAAGCCACCGCGCCCGCGCCAACATGGTCGGAGCCGTCAGAGGCCACCGCACCCGCTACG
>NZ_JBIVHR010000073.1:26333-31626 GCF_044749305.1 Pseudomonas sp. NPDC089534
GCGCCGACATGGTCGGAACCGTCGGAAGCCACAGCGCCCGCGCCGACATGGTCGGAGCCGTCAGAGGCCACAGCGCCCGCGCCGACATGGTCGGAACCGTCGGAAGCCACAGCGCCCGCGCCGACATGGTCGGAACCGTCGGAAGCCACGGCGCCCGCACCGACATGGTCGGATCCGTCAGAGGCCACAGCGCCCGCGCCGACGTGATCGGAGCCGTCAGAAGCTACCGCCCCCGCGCCGACATGATCGGATCCGTCAGAGGCCACAGCACCCGCGCCGACATGGTCGGCGCCGTCAGAGGCTACCGCGCCCGCGCCGACGTGATCGGAGCCGTCAGAGGCCACAGCACCCGCGCCGACATGGTCGGAGCCGTCAGAGGCCACGGCACCCGCGCCGACATGGTCGGATCCGTCAGAGGCCACGGCACCCGCGCCAACGTGGTCGGATCCGTCAGAGGCCACAGCACCCGCACCGACATGATCGGCCCCATCGGACGCCAATGCCTGCGGTTTTGCCGCCCAGGCACCCGGCATCAACGCCGCTGCAGCCACCGCGAGAACGACGCCGGTCAAAAGTTTGTGTTTCATGATCTTCTCCACGACCCATCAGCCACAACGCGTCCGAGCGGCGTCCGTCGGACGCGCCGGCGGCAGGGCTCGTTGGCCCGGGGTTAACCAGATTGGCGATTGGCACGGGCGCACCGTTCGGCGCACGGGTGCCGACGTACTGCATGAAACCTTGGAAGCCAGCTCAAAAGTATAGTCGGCCAATCGCCGGGCACGGCTGCCGGTCGGCTCCGGGCGATAGTCGGTTAACTTCCTTGCGTGCAGGCGCTAGAAGGAAATCGGTCTAAAAAGGGCATTCCGGATCGTGGAGCCTTTGCTAGGCTCAAGGATGTAGGCGAACACGCAGACTGATGCGCAAGCGGATAGCGAGGAGGCGTTGGGCGCGTTCCGAAGGGTACACGGTTAGAAAGATCCCCGCGCTGGGATCCAGCCCTTACGCCGTGTGAAGCAGCAGAGCACATTGCCTGTACTGTGAGAGTCCTGATAAACCTCGTAAGCCAGAGACCAGCACTGGCCGCCTACTCGAACACCAAAGCCCGCCTTGTGCGGGCTTTGACGTTTCGGGGCCTATATCTTCGCCAACGCCTGCGCCAGGTCGGCGCGCAGATCCTCGACATCCTCCACGCCCACGGACAGGCGCACCAGCGTATCGCCGATGCCCAGGCGCGCCCGGGTCTCGGCCGGGATGGTGGCGTGGGTCATGATCGCCGGGTGCTCGATCAGGCTTTCCACGCCGCCCAGGCTTTCGGCCAGGGCGAAGATCTTCACGTTCTCCAGGAAGCGTCTGGCGCCGGCCAGGTCGCTGTTCACGTCCAGGGAGATCATCCCGCCGAAACCGCGCATCTGCCGTTTCGCCAGCTCATGCTGCGGGTGCGACGGCAGGCCGGGGTAGTAGACGCGCTTGACCTGCGGCTGACGCTCCAGCCACTGCGCCAGCTCCAGTGCGTTGCTGCAATGGCGTTCCATGCGCAGCGCCAGGGTCTTCACGCCGCGCAGGGTGAGGAACGCGTCGAACGGCCCGGCGATCGCGCCGACCGCGTTCTGCAGGAAGCCCAGGCGCTCGGCGAGTTCCGCGTTCTGCCCGACCACGGCGATGCCGCCGATCACGTCGGAGTGGCCGTTCAGGTACTTGGTGGTCGAATGCAGCACGATGTCGAAGCCCAGCTCCAGCGGACGCTGGATGTAGGGGCTGGCGAACGTGTTGTCGGCCACGCACAGAATGCCCCGCGCCCGGCAGGTGCGGGCGATGGCCGCGAGGTCGACCAGGCCCAGCAGCGGGTTGGTCGGGGTCTCGACGATGACCATGCGGGTGTCGTCCTGCAGCGATGCTTCGAAAGCGGACAGGTCGCTCAGGTCGACATAGCTGAAGCGGTGCCCGGCGCTGTGCTGGCGCACCTTGTCGAACAGGCGGAACGTGCCGCCGTACAGGTCGTTGCCCGACACGACGTGAGAGCCGGCCTCGAGCAGTTCGAGCACCGTGGAAATGGTCGCCAGCCCCGAAGCGAAGGCGAACGCCCGGGTGCCGCCCTCCAGGTCCGCCACGCAGCGCTCGAGGGCGAAGCGGGTCGGGTTGTGCGAGCGGCCGTAGTCGAAGCCCTTATGCACGCCGGGGCTGTCCTGCAGGTAGGTGGAGTTGGCGTAGATCGGCGGCATCAGCGCCCCGGTGGTCGGGTCCGGCGTTTGCCCGGCGTGGATCACGCGCGTGGCGAAGCCCCGTGGCGGGGCGTTTTCATCGTGCTGGCTCATGCCAGGGATCTCCGTAGTTGGTTGAGCATGTCGACGCGGGTGATCAGGCCATGGAAGCCCGAGGCGTCGGCGATGATCGCCACCAGGCCGCGGTTGAGGACCTTCTCCAGCTCGGCCAGATCGGCGCTGGGCGCCAAGGTCTGCAGCTTGTCGGTCATCGCGCTGGCGACGGTCTTGCGAAAATGCGCAGCGTCCTCATGGACGCCGAGCAGGATGTCGGATTCGTCGATCACGCCGACCAGTTGGCGGCCCTCGACCAGGACGGGCAGTTGCGACACGTCGGCCAGGCGCATGCGCTGGAAGGCCGTGAGCAGGGTGTCTTCCGGGCCGACGCTGATCACCCGGCCGTCCTCGAAGCGCCGGGCCACCAGATCGCGCAGGTCGCCGTAACGCTTGCGCGCCAGCAGGCCCTGGTCGTTCATCCACTGATCGTTGTAGACCTTGGACAGGTAGCGGGTGCCGGTGTCGCAGACGAAGCTGACCACCCGTTTCGGTTCGGTCTGTTCGCGGCAGTAGCGCAGCGCGGCGGCGAACAGGGTGCCGGTGGACGAACCGCCGAGGATGCCTTCGACCCGCAGCAGTTGGCGGGCGTGATCGAAGCTTTCTTCGTCGCTGATCGAGTAGGCGTGGCGCACGCTGGAGAGGTCGGAGATCGACGGGATGAAGTCCTCGCCGATGCCTTCGACCGCCCACGAACCGGCGGTGCCGAGGTGGCCGCTGCGGCTGTATTCGGCCATCACCGAGCCGACCGGGTCGGCCAGCACCATTTCCAGGTTCGGCTGCACGCGCTGGAAGAACCGGGTCAGGCCGGTGAGCGTGCCGGCGGAGCCGACGCCGACCACGATGGCGTCCAGGTCATGTTCGGTCTGCGCCCAGATTTCCGGGGCGGTGCTGCATTCGTGGGCCAGCGGGTTGGCGGGGTTGTTGAACTGGTCGGCGAAGAACGCGCCGGGAATGTCCTTGGCCAGGCGTGCGGCGACGTCCTGGTAGTACTCGGGGTGGCCCTTGCCGACGTCGGAACGGGTGATGTGCACTTCGGCGCCCATGGCCTTGAGGTGCAGGACCTTTTCGGTGGACATCTTGTCCGGCACCACCAGCACCACCCGGTAGCCCTTGGCGCGGCCCACCAGGGCCAGGCCCAGGCCGGTGTTGCCGGCGGTGGCCTCAACGATGGTGCCGCCGGGCTGGAGGCGGCCGTCGCGTTCGGCGGCGTCGATCATGGCCAGGCCGATGCGGTCCTTGATCGAGCCGCCGGGGTTCTGCGATTCGAGTTTGAGAAACAGCGTGCACGGCCCGGTATCGAAGCGGGTGACACGAACCAGCGGTGTGTTGCCTATCAGCCCAAGCACTGCAGGGCGTGAATCCTTTGACATCTCTTCACCTCGTTTGTGGTGATTGATCGCGATCCATTCGCGGGGAACAAGCTCGCATGCAAAATAGGCCCGGATGGTCTGCGCCGCAACCTTTCGGTGCAGGGGGCAATGATTTGGGGCGTGTGTGCGGCAAGGGCCGATTGCGGATTTCAGGTGATCGCCGCTAATATACGTTCCATATGCATTTCATATCAGGTATTGCCGTGGGCATCGTAAAAATTTCCGAGGACATGCACGAGAACCTGCGCATCTCCAGCAGTGCGCTCAGCCGTTCGATCAACGCGCAGGCCGAGCACTGGATGCGCATCGGCATGCTCGCCGAGCTGCACCCCAACCTGGATCACAGCGCCATCTGCCGCTTGCTGATCCGCGCCGAGCAGGCGGGCGGTCTCGATCTGCAACGTCTGTGCGCGTTGGCGGATGCCGCGTCTGCGCTGGGGGCCGAAGCATGAGAAACCCGATCAAGATCAACACCGCCGCCGACATCGCCCAATCGCGGGAGGCGGGCCGGCTGGCCGCCGAAGTGCTGGCCATGCTGGTGCCCCACGTCAAGGCCGGGGTCTCCACCGATGACCTCGACCGCCTGTGCAACGACTACATCGTCAACGTGCAGAAGGCCATTCCCGCCAACGTCGGCTATCACGGCTTCCCGAAGACCGTGTGCGCATCGGTCAACGAGGTGGTGTGCCACGGCATTCCGTCGGGCCGCAAGCTGAAGGACGGCGACATCGTCAACCTCGACATCGCGGTGATCAAGGACGGCTGGTTCGGCGACACCAGCCGCATGTACGTGGTCGGCGAGCCGACGCCCGAAGCCCGGCACCTGATCAAGACCACCTACGACGCCATGTGCGCCGGCATCCGCGCCGTGCGCCCGGGCGCGACCCTGGGCGACATCGGCTTCGCGATCCAGAGCCTGGCGGAACGGGAAGGCTTCAGCGTGGTGCGCGAGTATTGCGGCCACGGCATCGGCAAGGTCTACCACGATGAGCCGCAAGTGCTGCACTACGGCTATCCGGATCAGGGCCTGAAGCTGAAGGCGGGGATGATCTTCACCGTCGAGCCGATGCTCAACGCCGGCAAGCGCCATGTGAAAAGCCTGGCCGACGGCTGGACCGTGGTGACCAAGGACCAGTCGCTCTCGGCGCAGTGGGAGCACATGGTGGCGGTGACCGAGGACGGTTTCGAAGTGCTGACGGCGTGGCCTGACGAAATCGCAGGGTTTGCGCCGATCCTTCGATCGTAAAAAGGGGCCGGCATCGCCTCACGCAGTGCCGGCCTCATCGCTGGCAAGCCAGCTCCCACAGGGTTTGTGGTGTGCGGGGATGCTGCGGGCCGCCGGGATCGGGATCTTTGTGGGAGCCAGCCTGCTGGCGATGGCGGCGGGTCAGGCAGTGAAGATGTCGGCAGTGCCGGCCTTATCGCTTGCAGGTAAGCTCCCACAGGGTTTGTGGTGTGCGGGGATGCTGCGGGCCGCCGGGATCCCCTGTGGGAGCCAGCCTGCTGGCGATGGCGGCGGGTCAGGTAGTGGAGATGTCGGCAGTGCCGGCCCTATCGCTTGCAGGCAAGCTTGTATGTTTAGACTTGAAGGGGTGGGCGGGACTAAAA
>NZ_JBIVHR010000074.1:0-31266 GCF_044749305.1 Pseudomonas sp. NPDC089534
CAACGCATGGCAGGATCAAAACCTGCTGCCTTACCGCTTGGCGACGCCCCTGTATCTGTTGCTGCAAGTGCCGTGCACTTGGTTCCGTTAGAGCAGGCTCTGTAGCTTGCGATGCAACATCGAAACGTTGCTGCCTTTGGCTACAAACCCTGTAAGGGTCTCTGTCAGAAGGGCCGAGACTTTATCAGCTTCAGCTTTGCTTGGGAAGCCCCCAAACACACAACTTCCAGTTCCGGGCAGTATTGCTTCGGTAAAATTACCTAACAAATTCAATGCGTTACGTACTTCTGGATAACGCCTTGAAACCACCGGCAAGCAGTCATTTCGACTGTTTCCCTCGGGAACGGGGCGCACTTTAATGGGCGGTGTGTTACGTGTCAACAACGGATCTGAAAAAATTTCTGCCGTACTTACAGAGACTTGCGGAACCAGCACGACGTACCACGGTTCTGCGGGCTCGACCGGGGTCAGTTTTTCGCCCACGCCTTCGGCGAACGCGGCACGGCCACGCACGAACACCGGGACGTCGGCGCCCAGCGACAGGCCGAGGCCGGCCAGGCGGTCTTCGTCCCAGCCCAACTGCCAGAGGTGGTTGAGGCCCAGCAGGGTGGTGGCCGCGTTCGAGCTGCCGCCGCCGATGCCGCCGCCCATCGGCAGGATCTTGTCGATCCAGATGTCGATGCCCTGCGTGCAGCCGGACTGCTCCTGGAGCTTTTTCGCCGCGCGCACGATCAGGTTGCTGTCGTGGGGCACGCCGTCGAACTCGGTGTGCAGGCGGATCACGCCGTCGTCGCGCACGGCGAAGGTGATCTCGTCGCCGTAGTCGAGGAACTGAAAGATCGTCTGCAGTTCGTGGTAGCCGTCTTCGCGGCGGCCGAGAATGTGCAGCATCAGGTTGAGCTTGGCCGGCGACGGCAGGGTCAGGCGAGGGGCCGTCATGTTCACAGCCCCAGCTTGCGCGGTTGCCAGGTCTTGATGACCAGGGTCACGTCCAGGTCGGTGCCGTGCAGCTTGATCCGCTCGGGCAGCCAGAAGCCGTTCTGCTCGGCATAGCTCAGGTACTCGACCTGCCAGCCGTCCTGGTCCAGGCTGGCCAGGCGGCTGTCGGCGTCGAGGGTCAGGCGGCTCTTGCTGTCGGGCGCCGGCAGGCCGCGCACCCACCAGGCCAGGTTCGACACCGGCAGTTTCCAGCCCAGTTGCTCTTCGAGCAGGACTTCCGGGGACGGCGCGTCATAGCGGCCCTGGTTGGCCACCTCCAGCGAGACCTTGCCCGGACGCCCGGTCAAGCGTGCCGCGCCGCGGCCCAGCGGGCCGGACAGGCGGATATCGTAATAGTCCTGGCGCTGCAGCCAGAACAGGGTGCCGCTGCCGGAGTCCTTCGGTGCGCGGATGCCGATCTTGCCGTCGATCTGCCAGCCGTCGAGCCCGGTCAGTTGCTGCTTGTGCTCGCGCCATTGGGCCGGGTTGCCGTGGCCTTCGACCGACTCGCGGGCGCCGAAGCCCGCGCAGCCGGCGAGCAGGGCGATGAAGCTGAAAACGATGAGGTGGCGCAAAAACATGGGTTATAGGGTCTCGGATCCGGTCAGGCGCTTGATGGTGCTGCGCAGGATGGTGCTGTCGGGCTGATCCTTGAGGAACTTGCCCCAGATCTGCTTGGCTTCGCGCTGGTTGCCCTTGGCCCACAGCACTTCGCCCAGGTGCGCGGCGACTTCGTGGTCGGGGAAGCGCTCCAGGGCCTGGCGCAGGTAACGCTCGGCTTCGTCGAGGTTGCCCAGGCGGAAGTTCACCCAGCCGAGGCTGTCCAGCACCGCCGGGTCTTCCGGGTTGAGCTGGTGCGCCTGTTCGATCAGGGCCTTGGCTTCGGCGTAGCGGGTGGTGCGGTCGGACAGGGTGTAGCCCAGGGCGTTGAGCGCCATGGCGTTGTCCGGGTCGCGCTTGATGATCAGGCGCAGGTCCTTTTCCATCTGCGCCAGATCATTGCGCTTTTCCGCCTGCATGGCGCGGGTATAGAGCAGGTTGAGGTCGTCCGGGTACTGCTGCAGGGCTTGCTGCAGGGTTTTCCAGGCCTTGTCGCCCTGGTTGTTGGCGGACAGGGTCTCGGCTTCGATCAGGTAGAGCTGGATCGCGTAGTCCGGCTGCTCGTCGCGCTGCGCCGCCAGCTTGCTCTGCGCCTCGGCGGTCTTGCCGTTGTTCATCAGGATGTCGGCCTGGCGCAGTTGCGCCGGCAGGTAGTCGTTGCCGGGGCCGACCTGGGCGTACTCGATCAGGGCGCCTTGCGGGTCGTTGCGCTCCTCGGCGATGCGGCCCAGGTTCAGGTGCGCCGAATCGACATGGCTTTCCCGGGCGATCAGGTCTTCCAGGTAGCCCTTGGCCTCTTCCCAGGCCTTGGCCTCCAGGCACACCAGCGCCAGGGAGTAGCGCAGTTCGTCGTCTTCGGGGTATTGCTGCACCAGGGAGGAGAACTCGGCCTTGGCGTCGTCCATCCGGTCCTGCTCGACCAGCATGCGCGCATAGGTCAGGCGCAGGCGCTTGTCGTCCGGGTACTTGCGGATGCTCTTCTGCAGCAGCGGCAGGGCTTCGTCGCCGCGGTTCATGCCTTGCAGCAGGCGGGCGCGCAGCAGGATCGGGGCGATCTCGCCGTCCTCCGGCGGATTGTCCTCCAGCAGGGTCAGCGCGCCCTTGTTGTCGCCGTCCTGCTGCAGCAGCAACGCCTTGCCGAAGATCAGCTGGTTGTTGTGCGGATGGCGCTGCAGCAGCCGGTCGAAGCTTTTCATCAGGCCGTTGCGGGTTTCCTGGTCGGTGTCGGCGGCCGACAGCGCGAGGAAGTCGAAATGGGTGTCGCCCTTGCCCTGCAGGACTTTCTCCATGTAGACCATCGAGTCGTCATAGCGCCCGGCCCGGGCCAGCTGCACGGCGGCGGCGCGTTGCGCCTCGAGGTCGTCCGGGGCGTTCTTCGCCCAGATCAGCGCGGTGTCGAGGGCCGGCTGATCCGCACCCAGGTACTCGGCGATGCGGAACGCCCGTTCGGAGACGCCCGGGTCCTGGGTGTTGATGGCCTGGGTCACGTAGTTGTCCAGGGCAATGTCGAAACGGTTGCGCTGGCCGGCGAGTTCGGCGCTCAACAGGCTGAAGACGGTTTCCTCGCTGAACGAGCTGTAGACCTTGGCCTTTTCGGGCGTCGGGGCCGAGTCTTCGACCGGCGGGGTGCCGTCCGTCGAAACGGGAGCCAAGGCCTGGCAGCCGCTGAGGAAGGCAATAGCGAGGAATAACGCGGAAGATCTATTCATATGGGGGAAGTGGCGACTAACCTGCGGTCGGATCATCATGACACAAGCCTTCGGCCAAACATAACCGAGTCTCGATTGTGGCCATTATAGGGGCCGGCAATGGAGACAATAGTCGGCGGTAGTTGTTCTGGATCTTTCGAAGTAGGACAATTGCCGGCTTCACGTCACCATCAGCGACCTTGAATGGCCTTCCTCGCACTCGGTATCAACCACAAGACTGCTTCAGTAGACGTCCGCGAGCGCGTGGCCTTTACCCCTGAGCAGCTGGTCGAGGCCCTGCAGCAGCTCTGCCGGCTCACCGACAGCCGCGAAGCGGCGATCCTCTCCACCTGCAACCGCAGCGAACTCTATATAGAACAGGATCACCTGTCGGCGGAGATCGTGCTGCGCTGGTTGGCCGAATACCATCAATTGAGCTTCGAAGAGCTGCGCGCGAGCGCTTATGTGCATGAGGACGATGCGGCAGTTCGTCACATGATGCGCGTCGCCTCCGGGCTCGATTCGCTGGTGCTGGGCGAGCCGCAGATCCTCGGCCAGATGAAGTCGGCCTATGCCGTGGCCCGTGAGGCCGGCACCATCGGCCCGCTGCTGGGGCGCCTGTTCCAGGCGACGTTCAATGCCGCCAAGCAGGTGCGCACCGACACCGCCATCGGCGAGAACCCGGTGTCCGTGGCCTTTGCCGCCGTCAGCCTGGCCAAGCAGATCTTCAGCGACCTGCAGCGCAGCCAGGCCCTGCTGATCGGCGCCGGCGAGACCATCACCCTGGTCGCCCGCCATCTGCACGAGCTGGGGGTCAAGCGCATCGTCGTGGCCAACCGCACCCTGGAGCGCGCCAGCCTGCTGGCCGAGCAGTTCGGCGCCCACGCGGTGCTGCTGTCGGACATCCCGGCGGAGCTGGTGCGCAGCGACATCGTCATCAGTTCCACCGCCAGCCAGTTGCCGATCCTGGGCAAGGGCGCGGTGGAAAGCGCGCTGAAGCAGCGCAAGCACAAGCCGATCTTCATGGTCGACATCGCCGTGCCCCGGGACATCGAGCCGGAAGTGGGCGAGTTGGACGACGTCTATCTCTACAGCGTCGACGACCTGCACGAAGTGGTCGCCGAGAACCTCAAGAGCCGGCAGGGCGCCGCCCAGGCGGCGGAGGAGATGGTGTCGGTCGGCGCCGACGATTTCATGGCGCGACTGCGTGAATTGGCGGCGGTCGACGTGCTCAAGGCCTATCGTCAACAGAGCGAACGCCTGCGCGACGAAGAACTGCAGAAGGCCTTGCGCGCGCTGGCCAACGGCGGCAGCGCCGAGGACGTGCTGGGCCAGTTGGCCCGGGGCCTGACCAACAAACTCCTGCACGCCCCGAGCGTGCAGTTGAAAAAGCTTTCTGCCGAAGGCCGCCTCGATGCGCTGGCCATGGCCCAGGAACTCTTTGCCCTTGAGGGCTCACCGGATAGCTTTTCGGATAAAAAACCGCAATGAAAGCGTCACTGCTCAATAAGCTGGAGACTCTCCAGGAACGTTTCGAGGAACTGACGGCGCTGCTGGGCGACGCCGAAGTCATTTCCGATCAGGCCAAGTTCCGTGCGTATTCGAAGGAATACGCGGAAGTCGAGCCGGTGGTCGAGGCCTACAAGAAAATGATCGGCGTGCAAGGCGACCTCGAAGGCGCCCAGGCGCTGCTCAAGGACAGCGACCCGGATCTGCGCGAAATGGCCGTGGAAGAAGTCCGCGAAGCCAAGGAGCGACTGGTGGTCCTTGAGGCCGACCTGCAGCGCATGCTGCTGCCCAAGGACCCGAACGACGGTCGCAACGTGTTCCTGGAGATCCGTGCCGGCACCGGCGGCGACGAAGCGGCGATCTTCTCCGGCGACCTGTTCCGCATGTATTCGCGCTATGCCGAAAAGCGCGGCTGGCGCGTGGAGATCCTCTCGGAGAACGAGGGCGAGCACGGCGGCTATAAAGAAGTCATCGCCCGGGTCGAAGGCGACAACGTCTACGGCAAGCTGAAGTTCGAGTCCGGCGCCCACCGCGTGCAGCGCGTGCCGGCCACCGAATCCCAGGGCCGCATCCACACCTCGGCCTGCACCGTGGCGGTGCTGCCGGAGCCGGACGAGCAGGAAGCGATCGAGATCAACCCGGCGGACCTGCGCGTGGACACCTACCGTTCCTCCGGGGCCGGCGGTCAGCACGTGAACAAGACCGACTCGGCGATCCGCATCACCCACTTGCCGACCGGCATCGTCGTCGAATGCCAGGAAGAGCGCTCCCAGCACAAGAACCGCGCGCGGGCGATGGCCTGGCTGTCGGCCAAGCTCAACGACCAGCAGACCGCCGCCGCCGCCAATGCCATCGCCAGCGAGCGCAAGCTGCTGGTGGGCTCCGGCGACCGCTCCGAGCGTATCCGTACCTACAACTTCGCCCAGGGCCGGGTCACCGACCACCGCGTCAACCTGACCCTGTACTCCCTCGACGAGATCCTCGCCGGCGGCGTCGAAGCGGTGATCGAACCCCTGTTGGCCGAATACCAGGCCGACCAGCTCGCAGCGATAGGTGAATAAATGACCATCATCGCCAGCCTGTTGCGCGCCGCCGAACTGCCCGACTCGCCCACCGCGCGCCTGGACGCCGAGCTGCTGCTGGCCGCCGCGCTGGGCAAGCCGCGCAGTTTCCTGCACACCTGGCCCGAGCGCATCGTGCCGAGCGAGGTGGTGCTGGTGTTCACCGAATACCTGCAACGCCGCCGCAGCGGCGAGCCGGTGGCCTACATCCTCGGTCAGCAAGGGTTCTGGAAACTCGACCTGGAAGTGGCGCCGCACACTTTGATCCCGCGCCCGGACACCGAACTGCTGGTGGAGGCCGCCCTCGAGCTGCTGCCGGCGACCCCGGCCCGCGTCCTCGACCTCGGCACCGGCACCGGCGCCATCGCCCTGGCCCTGGCCAGCGAGCGCCCGGCCTGGCAGGTCACCGCCGTGGACCGTGTGCTGGAGGCTGTGGCCCTGGCCGAGCGCAACCGCCAGCGCCTGAACCTGAGCAACGCCAAGGTGCTGAGCAGCCATTGGTTCGGTTCGCTGCAAGGCCAGCGCTTCGGGCTGATCATCAGCAACCCGCCGTACATCCGCGCCGCTGACCCGCACCTGGCCGAAGGCGACGTGCGTTTCGAGCCGGCCAGCGCGCTGGTGGCCGGTGCCGACGGGCTCGACGACCTGCGCCTGATCGTCGCCCAGGCGCCGGAGCATCTGGAGGCCGGTGGCTGGCTGATGCTCGAGCACGGCTATGATCAGGCCGAAGCCGTGCGCGACCTGCTGCTGACCCGCGGTTTCGAAGAGGTTCACAGCCGCACCGACCTGGGCGGCCATCAACGGATCAGCCTGGGGCGCCTGCCGTGCTGAATGATCAGGAATTGTTGCGCTACAGCCGGCAGATCCTGCTGCAGCACGTCGACATCGACGGCCAACTGCGGCTCAAGGACAGCCGGGCATTGATTGTCGGCCTCGGCGGGCTCGGCGCGCCGGTCGCCCTGTATCTGGCGGCGGCGGGTGTCGGTGAGCTGCACCTGGCGGATTTCGACACGGTCGACCTGACCAACCTGCAACGCCAGATCATCCACGACACCGACAGCGTCGGCATGACCAAGGTCGACTCGGCGCTCAAGCGCCTGGCGGCGATCAACCCCGAGATCCGCCTCGTGCCGCACCGTCAGGCCCTGGACGAGGACTCCCTTGCCGCTGCGGTGGCGGCGGTGGACCTGGTGCTCGACTGCTCGGACAACTTCTCCACCCGCGAGGCGGTCAACGCCGCCTGCGTCGCGGCCCGCAAGCCGCTGGTCAGCGGCGCGGCGATCCGCCTCGAAGGGCAGTTGTCGGTGTTCGACCCGCGGCGGGCCGAAAGTCCTTGCTACCACTGCCTCTACGGACACGGCAGCGAAGCCGAACTGACCTGCAGCGAGGCCGGCGTGGTCGGGCCGCTGGTGGGCCTGGTCGGCAGCCTTCAAGCATTGGAGGCCATGAAGCTGCTGGCGGGGTTCGGCGAACCGCTGGTGGGGCGCCTGCTGCTGATCGATGCGCTGGGTTCGCGTTTCCGTGAGCTGCGGGTCAAGCGCGATCCAGGGTGCAGCGTGTGCGGTGCGCCGCATGCGTGAGGCCCCGGTCGCGGTGTTCGACTCCGGCGTCGGCGGCCTGTCGGTGCTGGCCGAGATCCAGCGTCTGCTGCCCGGCGAGTCGATCCTGTACTTCGCCGATTGCGGCCACATTCCCTACGGCGAGAAGACCCCGGAGTTCATCCGCCAGCGTTGCGCCCTGATGGCCGCCTTCTTCCGCGAGCAAGGCGCCAAGGCGCTGGTGCTGGCCTGCAACACCGCCACCGTGGCCGCCGTGGCCGACCTGCGCCGCGATTTCCCCGACTGGCCGATCGTCGGCATGGAGCCCGCCGTCAAGCCGGCCGCCGCCGCCACCCGCAGCGGCGTGGTCGGCGTGCTGGCCACCACCGGCACCCTGGCCAGCGCCAAGTTCGCCGCACTGCTCGACCGCTTCGCCACGGACGTGAAGGTCATCACCCAACCGTGCCCGGGGCTGGTGGAGCGGATCGAAGGCGGCGACCTGCACAGCGATGCGCTGCGCCGGATGCTGCACGGTTACGTCGAGCCGCTGCTGGCCGCCGGCTGCGACACGATCATCCTCGGCTGCACCCATTACCCGTTCCTCAAACCGATGCTCGCGACGATGATCCCCGCGGAGATCAGCCTGATCGACACCGGCGCCGCCGTGGCCCGGCAGCTTCAGCGGCTGTTGGCCGAGCGCGGTTTGCTTGCCGACGGGCCGAGCCGGGCGGCGCGGTTCTGGACCAGCGGCGATCCGCAGGCCTTCAGAACAGTCCTGCCATTGCTGGGGCAAACGTCCGACGATGTGCAAAGCTTGGGTTTGTAAGAAAACTGTGTGATAACCGAAAAATAGGCTGAACTTCAGTTTAAGCGCGGACTTCTATAGCGTTGAGTCACAAAACAACCATACGACCGTTCGGAAAAGGATGTTTCAAGTGAAGCGACTATTCTGCTTGGCCGCGATTGCGGCCGCACTGATGGGGCACAGTTTTACCGCACAAGCCGCCGGGGTGGAGTTCGGCGTCGGGGCGACCAGCGATTCGACCATGACGTACCGCCTGGGCATGAACTTCGATTGGGACACGAGCTGGCTGCAGAGCGACGTCGGTCGCCTGACCGGCTACTGGAGCGGCGCCTACACCTATTGGGAAGGCGACAAGACCTCCAGCAACAACAGCCTGTCGTTCTCTCCGGTGCTCGTCTACGAATTCGCCGGCCAGTCGGTCAAGCCGTATGTCGAGGTGGGGGTCGGCATCGCGGCGTTCTCCAACACCAAGTACGAAGACAACAACATCGGCGGCGCCTTCCAGTTCGAGGACCGCTTCGGTTTCGGCCTGCGCTTCAACGGCGGGCATGAGGTCGGGATCCGCGCGACGCACTACTCCAACGCCGGGCTGGCCAACAGCAACGACGGGGTGGAGAGCTACTCGCTGCATTACACGATGCCGCTGTAGGGACGGACCTGCCCGCGATGGGGCTTTGCCGTCACCGTTTCATCGCCTGCCGGGCAATGAAGGGGTGACGGCCGGCCCCGATCACGGGCCGAGTCCGTCAGCCGATCGGGCGGCGTCGCCGTTCAGCCGCCGGGCCATCCCGTGCAGCAGCGGGAACAGCAGCGCCCACAGCAGGCCGATGCCGATCAGGGTCGGCCATTCGCCGTAGGGGAAGCGCACGCCGGACAGGTGACCGCCGGCGCCATACGACAGCACGCCGCCCGCCGCGCCCAGCAGGCTCGCCAGCCACCACGGCCGGGCGCTCCATTGCAGGCAATGGCGCAGCGTGGTGCCCAGCAGCGCCCACAGCAGCATCAGCCACAACGGGATCAGCGGTGCCGGATCCCTGAACTCGAACACCCCCAACCCCCGCAGCGCGCTGTCCACGGCGGTGCCGACGATCACCACGCAGAGGATCAGCCGGCCTTCCGCCGCCCAACTGCTGATCCAGCGCAGGTGGATCACCAGCGCCGCCAGCGCCAGCAGCAGCCACAGGCTGTTGCCGCCGAGCACGCAGGCCAGCCAGCCGATCTGGAACAGGACGGCGTTGGCCAGGCGTTCAGGCATCGAAGCGTCCCAGCAGCGGCGCCGGCATGGCGGCCGGCTTGGCCAGCAGCAACTGGGCGGTGCCGATGGTGCGCTCAAGGAAACCGCCCTCGCAGTAGCACAGGTAGAACTCCCACATCCGCAGGAAGCCGTCGTCGTAGCCCAGTTCGGTCAGAGGCCCCCGGGCGCGGCGAAAGTTCTCGTGCCACAGGCGCAGCGTGCGGGCGTAGTGCAGGCCGAAATCCTCCATGTGCAGCAGGTTCATGTCGGTGTCGCGGCTGACGATCTCGAGCATCTTCTGCACGCAGGGCAGGGCGCCGCCGGGAAAGATGTAGCGCTGGATGAAGTCCACCCCGCGCCTGGCCTGCTCGTAGCGCTGCTCGCGGATGGTGATGGCCTGCAGCAGCATCAGGCCGTTGCCTTTGAGCAGGTGCGCGCATTGCTTGAAGTAGGTCGGCAGGAACCGGTGGCCGACCGCCTCGATCATCTCGATCGACACCAGCTTGTCGTACTGCCCGGTGAGGTCGCGGTAGTCCTTGAGCAGCAGGGTTACCCGGTCTTGCAGGCCGAGGCGTTCGATCCGCGCGGCGGTGAACGCGTACTGCGCCTTGGACAGCGTTGTGGTGGTCACCCGGCAGCCGTAGCGCTGCGCGGCATAGAGCGCCATGCTGCCCCATCCGGTGCCGATCTCCAGCAGGTGATCGCCGGGTTCGAGCGCCAGCTTCTGGCAGATCCGCTCCAGCTTGTTCAGTTGCGCCTGTTCCAGGCTGTCGTCGGGGCGCAGGAACTGCGCCGCCGAGTACATCATGGTCGGGTCGAGGAACTGCTCGAACAGGTCGTTGCCCAGGTCGTAGTGGGCGGCGATGTTCCTTTGCGATCCCTTGTGCGTGTTGCGGTTGAGCCAGTGCAGGGCGCGGACGAGCGGGCGCCCGAGCAGCGCCAGCCCGCGCTCCATGCCGTCGAGCACGTCGAGGTTGCTGACGAACACCCGCACCACGGCCGTCAGGTCGGGCGAGCTCCAGTAACCCTGGATGTAGGCCTCGCCGGAGCCGATCGAGCCGTTGGCCGCGACCATGCCCCAGGCCGCCGCATCGTGCACGTGAATCTCGCCGACCAACCCGCTGCCGGCGGCGCCGAAGGTCTGGCGGCGATCCTCTTCGATCACCACCAGTTGCCCGTGCCTGATCCGCTCCAGCTGGCGCAGCACGCCCCGGCGCAGCAGGGAACCGCTCAGTCCGTGGACGGAGAGCAGGCCGGCCCTGGCCGAAACGCTAGGGGATTTCATGACGGTGTTCCTCGGGCGTGGCGGCGGCCGTCCGGAAACTGCCGTCGGGCTTCTGATGGGCGAACAGCGGCGCACGCTTGAGCAGCAGGCGCAGGGCCTGCCAGTAGATCGTCACGGCGGTTTTGCCGGTCATCCACGGAAAGCGCCGCAGGTAGCGGTGCAGGCTGCGGCGGTCGAGGGTTTCGCGCCGCAGGTCGAGGGTGGCGTCGAACAGCTTGCGGCCGTCCTGCCAGTCGGCCATGTGCACGCCGAGGGTCTGCGCGGCGGGGCTGAAAGTCATGCGGTACTCAAGGTCCGGCGGCAGGAACGGCGACACATGGAACGCCTTGCCCACGGTGAAGTGCCGGTGACCGCCCGGATCGTTCTCCGGCAGGGCGGGCAGCACGTAGTGGTAACGCTCGCGCCATGGCGTGTTGCTGACTTCGCAGAGAATCGCCGCCAACCGGCCGCAGGCGTCGTGGCAATAGAAAAAGCTCACCGGGTTGAACGCCAGGCCGAAGCTTCGGGGCTGGGTCAGCAAATGGATCGCGCCCTGCGGTTCATGGCCGATGGCCAGGCCGACCTGGCGTCGCACGGCCTCGGTCAGGCGTTCGCCGCGCCCGGTGAACGCCTTGAGGTAATCGCGCTCACGGAACGAGAACGGCGCGAAACGGCTGTGCCCGGCCAGCGGCGAGAGCCCGAGCACCGCCTCTTGTTCGCTCAGGTCCAGGTACAGCAGCCCGATCCGGTAACGGAACGCATGGCGGCGCGGGGAAAATCGCCGGTGGGTGATCCAGCCGCTGTACAGGGCGCTGTTCACGGCCGTTCCCCGAACGCGGCCGCCACCCGCAAGGCACTGGTCACGCCGTCTTCGTGAAAGCCGTTGGCCCAGTAGGCGCCGCAGTAATGGGTGTGCTGCCGGCCATCGAGTTCGCTCCAGCGCGCCTGTGCCGCCACGGCCGCGAGACTGAACTGCGGGTGGGCGTAGAGGTGGCGGGCGAGGACTGTGGAGGGGTTGATCCCGGCGCTCTGGTTGAGGCTGACGCAGAACGTGGTGTCGCTCTGGATGCCCTGCAGGATGTTCATGTCGTAGGTGACCGCCGGCAGGGCATCGCCGGCGCCGCCCAGGCGCACGTTCCAGCTGGCCCGGGCCCGTTTGCGGGCGGGCAGCAGGCGGGTGTCGGTGTGCAGCAGCACTTCGTTGTCGGCGTAGGGCAGGGCGCCGAGCACCGCCTGTTCCTCGGGGCTGGGACGGTCGAGCAGGCGCAGCGCCTGGTCGCTGTGGCAGGCCAGCACCACTTTGTCGAAGCGTTCGCGGCCGGCGGGGCTGTGGATATCGACGCCGCTCCCGTCGCGCTCCACCCGGCTGACCGGGCAGTTCAGTCGGATTCTGTCCCGGAACGAAGCGCTCAGCGGGGCAAGGTAGGCGCTTGAGCCGCCTTCGATCACCTGCCACTGCGGACGGTCGCTGACGGACAGCAGCCCGTGGTTTTCGAAGAACCGCACGAAGAACCGCAACGGGAACCTGAGCATGCCAGCCATGGGCATCGACCAGATCGCCGCCCCCATCGGCACGATGTAATGCAGGATGAAGCGTTCGCCGTAGCCGCCGGCCTTCAGGTAGTCGTCCAGGGTGGTGTCGGCGGCGATCCGGCGTTCGGCCAGGTCGCGCCGCGCGCTGCTGTTGAAACGCAGGATATCGCGCAGCATCCCCCAGAACCCCGGCGACAGCAGGTTGCGGCGCTGGGCGAACAGACTGTCGAGACTGTTGCCGTTGTATTCCAGGCCGGTGTCGGGGTCGGTCACCGAAAAGCTCATTTCGGTGGGCCTGAAGCGCACGCCCAACTGGCCGAGGATGCGCATGAAGTTCGGGTACGTCCTGTCGTTGAACACGATGAAGCCGGTGTCCACCGCGTATTCGCGTCCCCCGACCGTCACCTGCGCCGTGTGCGTGTGGCCGCCGATGCGGTCGGCGGCCTCGAACAGGGTGACGTCGTGCCGTCGGGCAAGCAGGTAAGCGCAGGTCAGGCCCGCGATGCCGCTGCCGACGACGGCAATGTTCACGTGGCGTCCTTGAGCGGCGGCGTGCTGCGCACCATGCGCTTGCCGATCGCCAGTTGCATCCGCGCCGGCAGTTTGGACAGCGGCCAGAGCGCCGCCATGAACAGCGCCGGGAAGGCGATCTCCAGCGGGCGCTCCCGCAGGCTGGCGAAGATGTGCCGGGCGGCCTTGTCCGCCGGCCAGCTCAACGGCATCGCAAAATCGTTGCGGGCGGTCAAGGGCGTCTCGACGAACCCTGGGCTGACCACGGTGATCTCGATGCCTTCGTCCGCCAGGTCGATGCGCAGCGATTCGAACAGATAGCGCAGGCCGGCCTTCGAGGCGCCATAGGCTTCAGCCCTGGGCAACGGCAGGTAGGTGACCGAACTGGCCATGCCCACCATGTGCGGCGCGGTGCCCTTGCGCAGCAGGGGCAGGGCGGCTTCGATGCAGTAACTGGTGGCGAGCAGGTTGGTGCGCACCACGTGTTCGACGATCGAGGCGTCGAACTGATGGGCATCGACGTATTCGCAGGTGCCGGCGTTGAGGATCACCGTGTCCAGCGAGCCCCAGTCCTCGGCGATCCGTTCGCCGATTTCCCGCACGGTCTGGCTGTTCGTCAGGTCGCCCGGAACCACCAGCACCTGGCCCGGATAGCGTTGCGCCAACACCTTGAGCGGCGCGCTCTGGCGGGCGCTGACCGCCACATGCGCCCCGGTCTTCAGAATCTCTTCGGCCAATGCCGCACCGATGCCGCTGCTGGCACCGGTCAGCCAATACCGTCGCTGAAGCGTCCGACGATTCATCCCATTCTCCTTTTCAGCCAGGCGATCGCCCGGCCCAATACGGGCAGATGTTCATAAAGCAGCGCCCCGGCATCGAAATAGTCCCGGTGGCGGTAGACCTTGTCGCGCCAGAGCAGGTGCGAGCAGCCGCCGACCCGGATCGGCCGCCCGCCCGCCAGGCGCGGATGACGGTACGTCATGACCCAGCGCAGATAGCCCTCGCAGTCGCCGATCTGGTCGAAGCCATGAAAGTCGAAGCGCAGTTCGCTGACATTGGCATACAGTTCGCCGAACAAGTCACGCAATTGCGCCAGTCCCTGCACTTCGTGCAGCGGGTCGGTGAAATGGATGTCGTCACTGTACAGCTCGCCCAGGCGGTGCAGGTTGTCTTTGTTCAGTTCGGCGAACTGCCGGGCGAAGCGGCGCAGGAACTCACTCATGGCCACCTCCTGTAGACGGACGGGGCGGCAGGTTCTTGAAGGCCGCCAGCGCCCGCTCCCGTGAGGTGCCCAGGTTGACGATCGGCGCGGGGTAATCCGCCACGCCGAACAGGCCGCCGAGGGCGGCGGGGTTGTGCACGTCCTTTTTGTTCAGCCCGGCCAGTTGCGGCAGCCATTGCCTGATGAACACGCCTTCGCCGTCGAACTTCTCCGACTGGCTCAGCGGATTGAAAATGCGGAAGTAGGGCGCCGCATCGGTGCCGGTCGAGGCGCTCCACTGCCAGCCGCCGTTGTTGGCCGCCAGGTCGCCGTCGATGAGGTGGCGCATGAAGAAACGCTCGCCTTCGCGCCAGTCGATCAGCAGGTTCTTGGTCAGGAACATCGCCACCACCATGCGCAGGCGGTTGTGCATCCAGCCGGTCTCCAGCAATTGGCGCATGGCCGCGTCGATGATCGGCAGGCCCGTGCGCGCCTCTTGCCAGGCCGCCAGGTCCTGCGGCGCATTGCGCCAAGGCAGGGCTTCGGTCTCCGGGCGGAAGGCACGATGGCGGGAGACCCGTGGATAACCCACCAGAATGTGCTTGTAGAACTCGCGCCAGAGCAGTTCGTTGATCCAGGTGACGGCGCCGGCCTTGCCGCTTTCGAACTCGCCCTGGTTGCTTTGCAGCGCGGCGTGCAGGCACTGGCGCGGCGAGAGGACGCCGGCGGCCAGGTAGGCCGACAGTCGGCTGGTGCCGGGTTTGGCCGGGAAGTCGCGCTCGCTCTGGTAATAGTCGATCTGCGCGTCGGCAAAGGTGTCGAGGCGCCGCTGGGCTTCGGTCTCGCCGGCCGGCCAGAGGGCGCGCAGGGATTGGCTGGGTGGCGCAAACCCTGCGACGGTGTCGGGCACCGGGTCGCTGGCGATGGCAAGCGGCGCCTGACGGCCCGGTGCCCGCACCAACGACGGCACCGAACGGTGCAGGCGCTCGTGGCAGACCTTGCGGAACTGGCTGAACACCTGAAAGTAGCCGCCGGTTTTGGTCAGCACGCTGCCGGGCCTGAACAGCAATTGGTCGAGATGGCGGGTGAATGCGATGCCCTCGGCGTGCAGGGCCTGGGCGACGGCGGCGTCCCGGCGGCTTTCGTGGATGCCGTACTCCTCGTTCACGTGCACGGCCCCGATCCGCAGTTGCCGGCAAAGGTCGAGCAGCACCTGGGGCGCCTGATCCCAGCGCGGGGCGGTGCGGATCAGCAGCGGGATGTTCAGTTCGCCCAGGCTGACGCTCAGTTCGCGCAGGTTGCGCAGCCAGAAGTCGACTTTGCAGGCGGCATCGTCATGGGCTTGCCACTGATCGGGGCTCAGCAGGTACACGGCCACGGTCGGGCCCAGGCCGGCGGCCGCGGCGAGGGCGGTGTTGTCGTGTCGGCGCAGGTCGCTGCGCAGCCAGATCAATTGCATGGTGCCTGGTTCCAACCTCATCAGATCAATCCGCACTGAAGGAGTCCCTGGTGGGCCGACAAGGGATCTTCGGCCAGGGACAGATCAGTGTGTTCGAAAGCTTTGCCGGACAGCTCGGCGTGGTGGATGCGCACCGTCGCTCCGGCGATCGTTTTGGGGCAGCGGACCCCGCTCAACAGTTTCGGCAGCTGCGCAAGGTTCAGGGCTTTGCTGGAATACAGCAGTACGCCCCGGGCGTGCAGGTGTTCGGCCGCCATCGCCAGCTCTGCGGCCGGCAACGGCCAGTCGAACACGTGAACCGGGCAGTCGCTGCCGCTGATCAGCCAGGCGCAGAGCCACAGGCGCGGCTCCAGCGGCACGTCCGACTGGTTGACCAGCAGCAGCGGCGCCGTGCGCAACTGACGATTGTTATGGTAGATGCGCGCGCCGAATTTGCTGCGCAGCCATGAATAAAAGAACACCCGCTCCATCTCGCTGCCGAACTGGCCCTGCCAGCGCTGTTCGAGCGCCGCCAGCAGCGGCATCAGCAACTGTTCGCACAGGGTGCGCGGCGGGTACAGGGCCATGGCCTGGTTGAAGCCGTCGTCGAGGCTGCGTTCGTTCAATTGGGTGACGGCCGTCAGCAGATTCTGCAGAAGCGGCCGCCAATCGCTCGCCGCCGTTTCGTTGAAGGCTTGCGGGGTGTCGAGCAGCGGCTTGACCTGGCTGACCGCGACCCCGCGGTCGAGCCAGGTGAGGATCGCGCGGATGCGTTGCACGTGTTCGGCCGAATACAGGCGATGCCCCTTGGGGGTGCGCTGCGGCACCACCAGACCGTAGCGGCGCTCCCAGGCGCGCAGGGTGACGGCGTTGACCCCGGTCTGGCGCGCCACCTCGCGGATCGGCAGCCAGCCGTCGTCCAGGGCTTTCTTGAAATCCGCGCCCAGGTCTTCCCGGGCGCTGGTGTCGGGTGTGGCGTTCATCAAATGGCGTTTCGCAGGCTCAGGTTTTCGGGGTGCGGCTGCAGGTACACCTGCTGCGCGATGTAGGGATCCGGATGGCGCCGGAAGTGGTGCTTGAGCAGTGTCAGCGGCACCACCAGCGGTACGATGCCGTGACGGTACTGGCCGATGATGTGCTGCATCTCCTGTTTGTCCTGCGCGCTGATCGCCTGTTTCAGGTAGCCGCTGATGTGCAGCAGGACATTGCTGTGGGTGCGGCGCGTGGCGCATGTCTTCAGGGCGGCCATCAGTTCGCTGAAATAATGGGGGGCAATGGTTTCAGGATCGGTGCGGCCCATGCTGCCCAGCAGGTTGCCCAAGGCCTTGTACTGGACCGGGCTGTGGGCCATCAGCAAGTACTTGTAGCGCGAGTGGAACTCGGTGAGCGTGCGGCGGCTCAGGCCCTGTTCGAGCGCATTGCGCCAATCGCGGTAGGCGAACACCCGGGTGATGAAGTTTTCCCGCAGCACCGGATCGTTCAGGCGCCCGGCTTCCTCCACCGGCACGTCCGGACGCCCGGCGCAGAAGGCCTGGGCGTAGATCCCGCGCCCGCCGCCGACCGGCGCGCCGTTGGCGTGGTAGACCTTGACCCGCTCCAGCCCGCAGGAGGGCGACTGCTGCATGAAGATGTAGCCGCAGATGTCATCCAGCCCGTCGGCCATGGCCCGTCCGTAATCGGCCAGGGCCCGTGTGACGTCGAGCCGACGGTCGACCGTGCCCACGGCCTGCGGGTTCGCCGGATCGCCCACCAGGCGGATCGGCTCGCGGGGCGTGCCCAGGCCGATCGCCACTTCCGGGCACAGCGGAACGAACTCGAAGTAGCGGGTGAGGGTCTCGGTGCACAGCCGCGATGCCTTGTGCCCGCCGTTGTAGCGCACTTCGGCGCCCATCAGGCAGGCGCTGACGGCGATTTTGGGGGCAGAGGCGTGGAGGTCGGGCATGGCGACACCTTGAATCGAAGTCCTGTACAGAATTGAATTTCTGTACAACATTGCCTTCAGCATAGATTCAAAGGTGTACAAGTCAAACGGTTTGTATAGATTTTTGGACGAGCAGGGCATCCCGGCGCAAGCGAGCCTGCCCGCGATGGCGAGCCGTGCGGGCTACTGCAAGTGCGCGTGCAGCCTGCGCGCCGCTTCCTGGCCGCTGAGCCAGGCGCCTTCGACCCGTCCCGACAGGCACCAGTCGCCGCAGGCGTACAGGCCCAGGTCGGCATCGGCCAGGGTGCCCCATTCGTGGCTGCTCGCCGGGCGGGCATAGAGCCAGCGGTGGGCGAGGCTGAAGGCCGGGGCGGGCATGGCGCTGTGCAGCAGTTCGGCGAACGCCCCGTGCAGGTGTTCGATCACCGCTTCCTTCGGCAGGTCGATGTGCTGACGGCTCCAGGCGCTGCTGGCGTGCAGCACCCAGGTGTCGAGGGTGGTGTCGCGTCCCGGCTTGCTGCGGTTGCGCGCCAGCCAGTCGAGGGCGCTGTCCTGGACGAAGCAGCCTTCGATCGGCGTGTCCAGCGGGGTCTCGAAGGCGAGGGCGACGGCCCAGGTCGGTTCCATCTTCACCCCGGCGGCGGCCCCGGCGAGCTTGGGGGCGGCGGCCAGCAGCGCGGTGGCCTGCGGGGCCGGCGTGGCGATCACCACATGGCTGAACGGCCCGTGGGTGAAGCCTTCGGCATCCTGCAGGTGCCAGTGTTCTTCGCCGCGGTAGACCTCGGTGATCCGGCAGGCGAAATGCACCTCCAGGCCTTCGAGCAGGCCGCGGGTGATGGCGCTCATGCGCGGCGTGCCGACCCAGCGGGTCTGTTCGTCCGGCGACAGGTTCAGTTGCCCGCCGTGGAAGGTGTAGAGCTGCGGCGTCCATTCGGCGACCCAGCCGTTGCCCTGCCAGCGCTGCACCTCGGTGACGAAGCGCCGGTCGCGGGCGGTGAAGTATTGGGCCCCCATGTCCAGTGCGCCGGCGTCGCTGCGCTTGCTCGACATGCGTCCGCCGCTGCCGCGGCTCTTGTCGAACAGCTGGACGCTGTGCCCGGCGTCCGTCAGGGCCTGGGCGGCGGAGAGTCCGGCGATGCCGGTGCCGATGATTGCGATAGGTACAGTCATAGGGGCCTCGTTTACCTTTCTGTACAGATTACGCCGCGGTTGAAAGCTGTACAATTTTGTTTTCTGGTATAACTTCCAGCGTTTTCGTTCTGACAGCTTGGCCTATTGTTAAACAATAGAGCCCGCCCGATAGAAAAGATCCCTGCTTATAAAAATAGACTAGTGATCCGGGTTAAACGCCACGTGAGGAAGATGTCATGCACATATTGCTGACCGGCGGTACTGGTTTGATAGGACGTCGACTCTGCCGGCACTGGTTGGAGCAGGGACATCGCTTGACCGTGTGGAGCCGCCGCCCGGAAAAGGTCGCCAAGCTCTGCGGTGCGCAGGTGCGTGGCATTGCGCGTTTGCAGGATCTCGATGACGGGCCGCTGGACGCCATCGTCAACCTCGCCGGCGCCCCCATCGCCGACCGGCCATGGACGCACCGGCGCAAGGCCTTGCTGTGGAGCAGCCGCATCACGCTGACCGAAACCTTGCTGGCTTGGCTTGAGACCCGTGCGGAGAAACCGTCGCTGCTGATCTCGGGCTCGGCGGTGGGTTGGTACGGCGACGGCGGCGAACGGGAGCTGAACGAAACGTCTGCGCCGGTGGTCGATGATTTCGCCAGTCAGTTGTGCGTCGCCTGGGAGGAGACCGCGCAACGCGCCGAGGGCCTGGGCATCCGGGTGGTGCTGGTGCGCACGGGGTTGGTGCTGTCGGCCGAGGGCGGCTTTTTGTCGCGCCTGCTCCTGCCGTTCAAACTCGGGCTGGGCGGGCCGCTGGGCAACGGCCGGCAGTGGATGCCGTGGATTCATATCGACGATCAAATCGCCCTGATTGATTTTCTTCTGCACCTCAACGGCGCCAACGGTCCTTATAATGCGTGCGCGCCGAAACCGGTGCGCAACCGCGAGTTCGCCAAGGCGCTGGGCCGCGTGCTGCACCGCCCGGCGTTCATGCCGATGCCGGCCCTGGCGCTGAAGGTCGGGCTCGGCGAGCTGTCGCAACTGCTGCTGGGCGGCCAGAAGGCCATGCCGGCACGCTTGCTGGAAGCAGGATTCACTTTCCGGTTCACGGATTTACGCGCGGCCCTGGACGATATCGCCCGCCGCCTCTGAAATAGGACGTTGCATGACCGATCACGCCTTGCTTCTGGTCAACCTGGGTTCGCCGGCCTCCACCTCGGTGGCCGACGTGCGCCGCTACCTCAATCAGTTTCTGATGGATCCCTACGTGATCGACCTGCCTTGGCCGGTGCGGCGCCTGCTGGTGTCGCTGATCCTGATCAAGCGCCCCGAGCAGTCGGCCCACGCCTATGCCTCGATCTGGTGGGACGAAGGCTCGCCGCTGGTGGTGCTCAGCCGCCGCCTGCAGCAGCAGATGACGAAGCAGTGGGCCCATGGACCGGTGGAACTGGCGATGCGTTACGGCGAGCCGTCCATCGAGTCGGCGCTGGTCAGGCTGGTGGCGGCGGGGCACAAGCGCATCACGCTGGCGCCGCTGTATCCGCAGTTCGCCGACAGCACCACCACCACGGTGATCGAAGAGGCCCGCCGCGTGCTGCGCGAGAAACGCCTCGATGTGCAGTTGTCGGTGCTGCAGCCGTTCTACGATCAGCCCGAGTACCTCGACGCGCTGGTGGCCAGCGCCAGGCCGCACCTGCAGCAGGACTACGACCACTTGCTGCTGAGTTTCCATGGCTTGCCGGAACGGCACCTGAAGAAGCTCAACCCCGGCCACAGCTTCGAAGGCGGCGGCGACTGCTGCGCCGGTGCGCCGCCGCAGGTGGTCGCCACCTGTTACCGCGGCCAGTGCCTGCGCACGGCGGCCGAGTTCGCCAGGCGCATGGGCATCCCGGACGGCAAGTGGTCGGTGTCGTTCCAGTCGCGGTTGGGGCGGGCCAAGTGGATCGAGCCCTACACCGAAGCGCGGCTGGACGAGTTGGCCAAGAACGGCGTGAAGAAGGTGCTGGTGATGTGCCCGGCGTTCGTGGCCGATTGCATCGAGACGCTGGAGGAGATCGGCGACCGCGGCAAGGAGCAGTTCCTTGAGGCGGGCGGGGAGGAGCTGGTGCTGGTGCCGTGCCTCAATGACGAGATGCAATGGGCGAAGGCGTTGGCGACCCTCTGCGAACGGGCGCCGTTGGCGCTGTAACTGTGGCGAGGGAGCTTGCTCCCGCTTGGGTGCGAAGCACCCATGAAACATGGGGGCCGCTGCGCAGCCCGGCGGGAGCAAGCTCCCTCGCCACAGAGATGAAGCCGCTGTCAGATCAGCGGCTCATCCGCCTTCTTGTGCTTCCAGCTGTCGTTGCCCGGCAGGATCAGGTTCAGCGCAATCGCCACCACCGCGCACAGCGCGATGCCTTTGAGGCCGAAGTCGTCCGGGCCGTTGCCGGTGCCGATCAGCACCCCGCCGATGCCGAACACCAGGGTCACGGACACGATCACCAGGTTGCGCGCCTCGCCCAGGTCGATCTTGTGGCGGATCAGGGTGTTCATCCCCACCGCCGCGATCGAGCCGAACAGCAGGCACAGGATCCCGCCCATCACCGGCACCGGAATGCTCTGCAGCAGCGCGCCGAACTTGCCGATGAACGCCAGGCTGATGGCGAAGATCGCCGCCCAGGTCATGATCTTCGGGTTGTAGTTCTTGGTCAGCATCACAGCGCCGGTGACTTCGGCGTAGGTGGTGTTGGGCGGGCCGCCGAACAGGCCGGCCGCCGTGGTGGCGATGCCGTCGCCGAACAGGGTGCGGTGCAGGCCCGGCTTCTTCAGGTAGTCGCGGCCGGTCACGCTGCCCACCGCGATCACGCCGCCGATGTGCTCGATGGCCGGCGCCAGGGCCACCGGGACGATGAACAGGATCGCCTGCCAGTTGAACTCCGGCGCGGTGAAGTTCGGCAGGGCGAACCACGGTGCGGCGGCGATCTTTGCGGTGTCGACCACGCCGAACCAGAACGACAGCGCAAAGCCCACCAGCACGCCGGAGATGATCGGCACCAGGCGGAAAATGCCTTTGCCGAACACCGCCACGATCAGCGTGGTCAGCAGCGCCGGCATCGAGATCATCATCGCGGTCTGGTAGTGGATCAGTTCGGAACCGTCGCCGGCCTTGCCCATCGCCATGTTCGCGGCGATCGGCGCCATGGCCAGGCCGATGGAGATGATCACGGGGCCGATCACCACCGGCGGCAGCAGGCGGTCGATGAACCCGGTGCCCTTGATCTTCACGGCCAGGCCCAGGAAGGTGTAGACGAAACCGGCCGCCATCACGCCGCCCATGGTCGCGGCCAGGCCGAACTGGCCCTTGGCGAGAATGATCGGGGTGATGAAGGCGAAGCTCGAGGCCAGGAACACCGGCACCTGACGCCCGGTGACGATCTGGAACAGGATGGTGCCCAGGCCTGCGGTGAACAGCGCCACGTTCGGGTCAAGCCCGGTGATCAGCGGCATCAGCACCAAGGCGCCGAAGGCCACGAACAGCATCTGCGCGCCGGACAGCACCTGGCGCCAGAGCGGATCGTTGAACTCGTCCTGCATGGTCACGCGTCCTTCTGCTTGGTGCCGAAGATCTTGTCACCGGCATCGCCAAGCCCTGGGATGATGTAACCGTGCTCGTTCAGTTTCTGGTCGATGGACGCGGTGTAGATGGTCACGTCCGGGTGAGCCTGCTCCACGGCGGCGATGCCTTCCGGCGCGGCCACCAGCACCATGGCGCGGATGTCCTTGCAGCCGGCCTTCTTCAACAGGTCGATGGTGGCGACCATGGAGCTGCCGGTGGCGAGCATCGGGTCGATGATCATCGCCAGGCGCTCGTCGATCTCCGGGACGAGTTTCTCCAGGTAAGTGTGGGCCTGCAGCGTCTCTTCGTTGCGGGCCACGCCCACGGCGCTGACCTTGGCGCCCGGGATCAGGCTCAGCACGCCTTCGAGCATGCCGATGCCGGCGCGCAGGATCGGCACGACGGTGATCTTCTTGCCGGCGATCTTCTCGACCGACACGGTGCCGCACCAGCCTGGGATGTCGTAGGTCTCCAGGGGCAGGTCTTTGGTGGCTTCATAGGTCAACAGGGCGCCGACTTCCTGAGCGAGCTCGCGGAAATTCTTGGTGCTGATGTCGGCGCGGCGCATGAGGCCGAGCTTGTGGCGGATCAGCGGATGGCGGATCTCGAGGATGGGCATGGGAAAGGCTCCGGCGGCGGGCAAAAAAACCGGCCTAGATTAATCTATCCGAGAGTGATGTCCTATAGGACATACAGTACGTTAGTCCACAAAAGCTTGATTCGGCCGTTCGGGATGCGTACCTTTGCCCGCTTTTCCAAACCAGCCCCCCTATAAAGTCCCCCTGGAGAGCGCCATGTCCGCTGATCTCGAGCATATCCGTCAAATCATGCGAGAGGCTGACTGCCTGTACACCGAAGCTGAAGTCGAGGCGGCCATCGCCCGCGTCGGTGCGCAAATCAACGAGCAACTGGCAGACCGCAATCCGGTGGTGTTCTGTGTGATGAACGGCGGCCTGATCTTCTCCGGCAAACTGCTGACCCACCTGCAGTTCCCGCTGGAGTCGTCCTACCTGCACGCGACCCGCTACCGCAACGAAACCACCGGCGGCGACCTGTTCTGGAAGGCCAAGCCGGAAGTCTCGTTCATCGACCGCGACGTGCTGATCATCGACGACATCCTCGACGAGGGCCACACCCTGGGCGCGATCATCGACTTCTGCAAGCACGCCGGCGCCCGTCAGGTGCACACCGCCGTGCTGATCGACAAGGATCACGACCGCAAGGCGCGTCCTGACCTGAAGGCCGACTTCGTGGGCCTGCCGTGCGTCGACCGCTACATCTTCGGTTACGGCATGGACTACAAGGGCTACTGGCGCAACGCCAACGGGATCTTCGCCGTCAAAGGCATGTAACCCGCCGCAGCCTTACCCTGTGGGAGCGGGCAACCCCGTTCCCGCATCCCTCTGGGGGCCAGCCTGCTGGCGATGGCGTCGGTGAAGGCACCTGCTGTTCCCCCCGCAAGCCCATGCTAGAGTGCTCGGCCCCGTCCCCCGGAGCCTGTCATGAGCCTCTTGATCCGCAGCTGCGCCGCCCTGTTCCTGACCCTCAGCCTGCCTTTGGCCGCCGCGCCCATGCACAGCCAGTTCCTGCCGCCGGACGACCTGAGCCTGCGCGACGCCGAACCCGAGCAGCAGCAACTGCTGCAGGTCACCGACTATTCGGTGGTGGTGGGGGCGCAGCGCCAGTCCAACCAGCAGCCGATCCCGGTCACCTCGCCGCTGATGATCCGCCTCAAGGGCAAGTCCCTGAACAAGGGGGCGACGGTCGCTCAGGTGCTGGTCAATTTCGACGGCGAAAGCAAAAGCCTGAAAAAACCGGTGTATGACGAGAAGGCCAAGACCCTGACGCTGTTCTATCCGCTGGCCCAGTATCGGGTGGTGATCGACCTGCTGCGCAACGACACGGTGTATGTCCAGTTCCTCAGCTACGCCAACGGCCATGTCTGGGCCGATTTGCACACCGGGGCTGTGCGGTCGCGTTGAGCGCCGTGCCTGCGCGGGGGTAAACTGCCCGCCCCGTGAAATGTCTGCGAGCTGGAGTCGGCAATGCGTAAAGATAAGAAGCAAGTGATTGGTGACGAGATCGGCGATGAGCAGATCAAGCTGTTCCTGGACTTCGAGCCGGCCGATGCCACCTCGCCGTCGCTGCACAAGCTGATCAAGGCCTATCGCGGTCTGCGCATCGACGATTTCGAGCGGTTCCTGACGTTTTTCCTGGCGGCCGGCCTCGATCTGGACGGCAAGGACGAGCAGGGCAAGACTTTCGTCGAGCTGATCGGCGACCAGCGCAACGCGCCGGAGTACATCGAGCTGATCGAGAAGGCCCGCGTTTAGGGTCACCGCAATTCCTGTGGCGAGGGAGCTTGCTCCCGCCGGGTTGCGTAGCGACCCCGAAACCCTGTGAGCGCTGCGCGCTCAAGCGGGAGCAAGCTCCCTCGCCACAAAAGCTGATTGTTCAGGCATAAAAAAACGCCCCGCACTCACTGAGTGCGGGGCGTTTTTCATGGGGCGCGATCAAGCGAAGCTTGGGGTCTCGCTGCTTTCCTCGACCAGCTCCAGGGCGATGTTGTTCTGCGTGTTGATCTTGCGGTACAGCGCAGCATCGGTTTCCAGCGCCTTTTCACGGGCCGGGAAGATTTCCGCCAGCTTGGCGGCCCACTCGCCCTTGGCCTGGGCCGGGAAGCATTTCTCGATCAGCTCGAGCATGATCGACACGGTCACCGACGCACCTGGCGAGGCGCCGAGCAGGGCGGCCAGGGAGCCGTCCTTCGCCGCCACCAGCTCGGTGCCGAACTGCAGGATGCCGCCCTTCTTCGGGTCCTTCTTGATGATCTGCACCCGTTGGCCGGCCACTTCCAGGCGCCAGTCCTCGGCTTTCGCCTGCGGGTAGAAGCGGCGCAGGGATTCCAGGCGCTGCTCCATCGACTGCATCACTTCGCTGACCAGGTACTTGGTCAGGTCCATGTTGTTCTTCGCCACGGCCAGCATCGGGCCGATGTTGCCGGCGCGCACCGACATCGGCAGGTCCATGAACGAGCCGTGCTTGAGGAACTTGGTGGTGAAACCGGCGTAAGGCCCGAACAGCAGCGACTTCTTGCCGTCGACCACGCGGGTGTCCAGGTGCGGCACGGACATCGGCGGCGAACCCACGGCGGCCTGGCTGTAGACCTTGGCCTGGTGGTGCTTGACCACTTCCGGGTTGTCGCAGCGCAGCACTGGCCGCTGATCGGGAAGCCGCCGAAGCCTTTGCTCTCTTCGATGCCCGAGGCCTGCAGCAGCGGCAGGGCCGCGCCGCCGGCGCCGAGGAACACGAACTTGGCGTCGACTTCACGGCTGTTGCCGCTGTTGACGTCCTTGATGCTGACGGTCCAGCCGTTGCCGTTGCGCTTGAGGCCGGTCACGCGCTTGCAGTACTTGACCTGGGCGTCGGGGGCGCTGGTCAGGTGCTTGAGCAGCTGGTTGGTGAGGGCGCCGAAGTTGACGTCGGTGCCGTTGAGCACGCGGGTGGCGGCCAGCACCTGGTCGGCCGGGCGGCCCGGCATCATCAGCGGCATCCACTCGGCCATCTTGGCCTTGTCTTCGGTGTATTCCATGTCGGCGAACGCGTGGTGCTTGCTCAGCACCTTGAAGCGCTCCTTGAGGAACGACACGCCTTTGTCGCCTTCGACATAGCTCAGGTGCGGCACCGGGCTGATGAACGATTTGCACGAGCCGAACGTGCCCTTGCGGGTCAGGTAGGACCAGAACTGCTTCGACACCTCGAACTGGGTGTTGATGTGCACGGCCTTCTTGATGTCGACGGTGCCGTCGGCGGCCTGCGGCGTGTAGTTCAGCTCGCACAGGCCGGCGTGGCCGGTGCCGGCGTTGTTCCACGGGTTGGAACTCTCCGCGGCCCCGGAATCCATCAGCTCGACGACTTCCAGCTTGATCGCCGGGTCGAGCTCCTTGAGCAGCACCGCAAGGGTGGCGCTCATGATGCCGGCCCCTACCAGAACTACGTCGACTGCTTCGTTATGCGCCATTTAACGCGTCTCCAAAATCTGCAGCACCAAATTGTCGGCATGGCTGCCAGGTGTTCCGGGGCAGGTCAGTGGCGCCCCAGGTAACCCATGGCCAGGATCGCCATGTCCGAATCTTCGCAATTTTTCGCAACTTCGACGGATGCAGACGGCCTGGCCTCATGAGCTGCATGAACTCATTTCGGCGCGCGGCTGGCAATTCGACTTATGGTCGAGTCATCCGTTCGTGCAACCAAATCCGTAGCGGACAGGCATCAGGCTCCGGTGTTCGAGAAGCGCACGGTCCTGTGTCGTTGGGCTGTTGTAGACGCTAATGGTGCATGTTCAGACGCAAAACTATTCATTTGCTCGCCACACTCTTGTGAAGTTGTGAAAACCCGTTTTTTTCACGCTCTTTTGAAGACGTGAACCTCAAAAAGGGCTGCCCCGGCCGGGCACCGTGCCCGGATGGATGGCCGCCGGTGAACACAGGGCGGGCAACACGGGCAAACAACTCAGTGACCGAGCGTCATGACAGCTCTGCAGATTCGCGAAAAGCGGGTTTTTGCCTGGGAAACAGCAAGCGCGCCGGCTTCACTCGATCTGTGTGGGCGGCTCTCTGTGGGCGGTTTTCGATGCCGAAGCAAACGCTTTGGCGCTGTTGCGGGGCCCGATCAGGAGACGACCTTATAATCGGGGGGAGATTGTATCGAAGAAATGCGGGGATTTGCTCGTGTTTGATGACTTTTATTAGGCATCCGGTCAGATGCCGAAAACCGCCTGTGCCCGCGCGCGCGGCCGGGACGGTTCGATGCGGGCGCTGGCCGGCAGCGGCTTGTGCAGCCAGTTGAGGCGAATTTCCTCGATTTCCACCCAGCCTTCGCCCATCGGTTGCAGGCTGCATTGCTTGAACGCCTGGCAATGGCCGTTGCGGTCGAGCAGGGCGAAGCTGCGGTGCAGCGGGCGCGGGGCGAACAGAGAGATCAGGTGGCGCATGGCGAAATACCTTTTGGAGTACCTGTCGCAAAGGTTGCCGGCAGGCCATGACGTCATCGTGTAGGGGCGGTGAACAATGTGTGACAGGAACCGCCCAGGGCGGGGCCGGTCTGAGATTCCGTGCTGGTGAGCCGCAGTGGCCCACCGCTATACTGCCGGCCTGTCTGTGCCTGATTCTGGAGAGAAGAGCATGTTGCAACGCCTGTTGTTCGGTTTGATCACTGTGACCGGTTTGACCCTGGCCGGCTGCGCCCACAGCCCGCAACAGCTGAGCCCGGAACCGAAGCTGACCAGCCAACTGGCACCGGTCGGCCGCGGCCAGCCTGTGGTGGTGCGCGTGGTGGACGGTCGTCCGTCGCCGACCCTGGGCACCCGCGGCGGCCTGTACCCGGAGACCAGCGCGATCACCGTGCAGCGCGAGCAGATCCTGCCGAAGCTGCAGGCCCAGGCCGAGGCGGCCGTGCGTCTGCTGGGCTTCACGCCGTCCAACGGCGCGATGAACGCGCCGCAGCTGACCGTGACCCTGACCGAGCTGAAATACCAGTCGCCGAAGGAAGGCATGTACGTGACCGAGGCCACCATCGGCGCGACCTTCCGCTCCGACGTGCAGAGCGGCAACCGCCGCTACAGCGGCCGCTACGGCGCTTCGCTGGACCAGCGCTTCGGCATGGCGCCGAACCAGGACACCAACACCAAACTGGTCAGCGACGTGCTGAGCGATGCCTTGACCCGTCTGTTCAAGGATCCGAGCATCGGCCAGATTCTCGCCGAATAAGCGGTTCTCCCGATGCGGAAAAGCCCGGTGCCAGCGATGGCCCCGGGCTTTTTCATGTCTGCCGCCGGACGCTGTCCCTTGTAGGAGCGAGCCTGCTCGCGATGAGGGCGAATCAGGCGGCATCTGTGTTGGCTGTCAGGCCGCCATCGCCAGCAGGCTGGCTCCCACAGGTTCGGAGCCGGTCGCAGGTTGCGTGTGCGACGCGGTCATTGTGGGAGCCAGCCTGCTGGCGATGGTTTCGACGGCGGCCCGGCGTCAGGCCGCCTGGGAATAGAAGTCCAGGACGCTGACGCCCGTCAGCAGATCGGTTTCCGGCAGATCCGCGTGCTGATGGCCGCCGAGGGCGCAATACACCAGCCAATGTCGATCCTGCACGTTGAACGCCAGGCTGCCGACGAGGGCCTGCTGTTCGTCGGTCGGGGTGATGAGGTAGAGGCGATCCTGGTTTTCGGCGTGAAGCATGCTGCGTTCCGTGTCGGTTTCGAGGCGCGCATGGTGGCCGATGCAAATGACGAAGCCGTGACACAGGGCAACCATCGGTCGATTGCTCCGTTGTTTGTCGCAAAGGGTGGGGGCGAAGGGGAGGCTTGCGTTAGAATCCGCGCCGCGGTCGCCGGTCTGGCGTTCGCCGCACCGGTTTCCGTTCGAGGCTCAAGATGTCACTGCACCTGATGACGCTGTTCACCGCCCATCCCGCCAAACTGATCAACCTGCTGGCCCTGGCGTTCGCCTTTCCGGGCAGTTGGCTGCTGCACGCGACCCGTCGCCGCGAACGGCGCGCGCTGGCGAACATCGCCGCCCAGCGCCGCATCCAGCCGGACCAGGAGCCGGTGCTGGACTGGGCCACCTTGCGCATGAACCGGTTCTTCTACCGCTTTGGCTTCGCCTGCCTGGGCCTGGCGCTGCTGGTGTCCTGGATCAGCACCCGCGTCTGAAGGCCGTGCAGGCCCCGTGGGGCGAGTCAGCCCCATAAGAAAGAACGGCGCCCGAGGGCGCCGTTCCTGTGTCTGCCTACAGCGGCAATCCCGCCTTGACCCGGTACTGGTTGCGCACCGGCGTCGCATATTGCAGCACCAGGTACGGGCGATGCTCCTCGGGGCACGCCTCCAGCCGGCGCTGCCATTCTTCCCGCGCCTTGGCCAGTTCATCGACGCCGAACACATCGGCGGCCTTGGGCACCTGCAGCTGCGGATCGGCGTCCGCCCATTGCGCGTACGCCAGGTAATGCACCGGGAACAACCGGTAGCCGCCCAGGATCTGCTTGTCCATCTCCACCGCCAACTGCTTGGTGTCTTCGTAGAACGCCGTGATCGGCGCGGCGAAGTTCACGTGCACCCGGCCCTTGTAGCCGGTGATGCCCTTGGCGATGCTCACGTCGTCCTCGCCCGGCGCCTTGCTGTAGGTGCCGGTGGTGGCGCGGATGTACAGCTCGCGGGCCTTGGCCTGGTCGCACGGGTCGTACTCGTAGCTGATCGACACCGGGGTCAGGTTCAGCGACTGGATGACCTCGCCGAACGGTTCGTCCTTGCGGCTCATGTGGAACATCTTGAGGATCGCCGACTCGGTGCGGTCGTCGCCGTCCTTGGCCCGGCCCTCGGCCTGGGCGATCCAGATCGAGGCGCAATCGTTGCGGATCGAATGGTTGATGTACGCCGACAGCAACTGGTAGGCGGCCATCTTCTCCCGGCGCCCGGTGATCGAGCGGTGCACGATGAAGCTCTTGTTCAGGCGCATCAGGTCGCTGACGAAGGGCTTCTGCAGCAGGTTGTCGCCGATCGCGATGCGCGGGGTCGGCAGGCCGGCGTGGTACACGGCGTAGTTGACGAAGGCCGGATCCATCACGATGTCGCGGTGGTTGGCGATGAACAGGTAGGCGCTGCCGGACTTGAACTGCTCGACGCCGGTGTAGGTCACGCCGTCGGTGGCACGCTCGATGGTGTGGTCGACATAGAACTCGACCTTGTCCTGCAGGGTGGCCACCGAGGTCACGCCGGCGAACTCACGGCGCAGCCGATGGGCGATGAGGGGTTTGAGCATCCAGCCGAAGGCACCGGCGAAACGCGGGAAGCGGAAGTGGGTGAGGATATCTAGAAACGCCTTGTCGCCGAGCAGCCGCGCCAGTACCGCGGGTACTTCGCTGTCGTCGTAAGGTCGGATGGCATCGAATTCGCCCATCATGCTCTCTTGTTGGAAACGGCTAGGGTAAGTAAAGGTGTTGATCGAAAACCAACGGGGCACGGTCTGAAAAAGTAGCCAGACAAAAAAGGCCCTGCAAACAGACCGGCGATTATACGCACAAGTCACTCGGGAGACCGCGATGCTGGAAGCCGCACATTATGATTGCCCCTACTGCGGGGAAGAGGTCGAGACCACCGTGGACCTGTCCGGCGGCGACCAGGAGTACATCGAAGACTGTCAGGTGTGCTGCAAGCCGATCCGTTTCGTGCTGCAGGTGCACGGCGAAGAGTGGTTGCTCGACGTGTACGGCGAAAACGATTGAGGGGCGCGCATGCAGCGGATCTACGAGCCGGAAAACCTGATGGAAGGCGAGATGCTCAAGGGCATGCTCGAAAGCGAAGGCATCGAGGCGCACCTGGTGGGGCGCGACCTGCTCGGCGGGGCGGGCGAACTGCCGGTCTTCGGCCTGCTCGGGCTGTCGGTCGACAATGATCAGGCCGAGTACGCCAGCGAACTGATCCGGGCGTACAATGCCGCGCTGCCGCTGCCCGGCGATGAACCGGACAGCTACCCCGGTACGCTGGTCTGCTAGGCTGGCGTTCGATTTTCTTGCGAGTCGTGTTGCCTCATGTGTGGACGTTATGCCCTGTTCCGCTGGAACCGTGATTTTGCGGCCTTGCCCGGTTTCCCTGCCGATCAGCAGGCGCAGTGGAACATTTCCCCCAACGATTCGGTGCTGATGCTGCGCGCCGAAGCCTGCGGCCAACGCACGCTGGCCCGTGCCCGCTGGGGCCTGACGCCGCCTTGGCTGACCGACCTGTCCAAAACGCCGGCCCATGCCCGGGCCGAGACCGTCGCCGAGCAACCGATGTTCCGCGAGGCGCTGCGCCAGCGTCGTTGCCTGCTGCCGGCCAACGGTTTCTACGAATGGCGCGGCACCGCGCGCAAGCGGCCGTACTGGCTGACGCCGGGGGAGGGCGCTTCGCTGTTCTTCGCGGCGATCTGGGAAGCCTACCCGGTGCAGGAACAGGTGTGGCTGAGCACGGCGGTCATCACCCAGCCGGCGATGAGCCAGCGTCGTCCGCTGATTCTGGACGAGGCGGGGCAGGCGGCGTGGCTGGATCCGCAAACGCCGCTGCACGCCCTGCACGCGCTGCTGGCCGGCGAGCCCGTGGCGCTGCGCGAGCGGGTGCTGGCCAACCTGGTCAACGATCCCAAGCTCAACGGCCCGGAGTGCCTGACCCCGGCCTGACGCGGAGCCCGAACCGCCGTCATCGCCAGCAGGCTGGCTCCCACAGGGGATCGTGGGTGCATGCGGAATCTGCGG